>NZ_QJRK01000043.1:0-59020 GCF_003205245.1 Pseudomonas sp. MB-090624
ACTGGCCCGAAACAAACGTAGGAGCGAGCGCAGCTCGCGATTGCGCCGCGCGGGCGGCGCTCGATCTCACAGGCGCTGAAGATGCTCCGGCTACCCTTGCCAGGAACCATAGAATCTCCCACAGGGACCGCGCTGGCCTTGGCGTTTGTTACAGGGCAGCCACTCCCTGATCATTGAAAAGGCTCTCGGCCCAGCGCGGTCCCTGTGGGTTGTTGCTGCGCGCTACCACCGCCCACCCAGCGCGCGGAACAGATTGACCTGTGCCTGCGCCAGGCGCCCTTGGGCCTCGACCTGGCTGGCGCGCAGGCGGATCAGTTCGCGTTCGCTGTCGAGCAATGCCAGGCCGTCCACCGTGCCGGCGCGGTAGTTGTTCTGGGCCAGGGCAAAGCCCCGCTGGCTATGGCCAAGCGCTGCCTCCAGTGCCTGCAGGCGCTGCCGCTCACCGGCGTAACGCGCCAGGGCCTGGCGCACGTCTTTCAGCGCATTCAATGCCACGCCCTGGTAGCGGGCGACCTGCGCCTGCTGCAATGCTCGGGCCTTGCCAACCCGAGCGCGATTGGCCTTCAGGTTGGGGAACTGCCAGTGAATCAGCGGGCCGATCCCGAACATCACCGCGCGGCTGTCGCCGAGGTCGGCCAGGTGAGCGGCGGAGGAGGTCAACGAGGCGCCGAAGCTGACCTTCGGGTACAGGTCCGCCCGGGCGATTTCGGTCTCCAGCGCAGCAGCCCGCAGTTCCCGTTCTGCCTGGCGCAGATCCGGCCTTCGCTCAAGCAGGCGCCACCCATCGCCAAGCGGTAGCGGCACCGACACCGTGGGGATGGCGCTGCAGTCGCCTACCGGTGCCGCAGCCGCCTGGCCACTGAGCATGGCCAGTTCGTAAAGCGCCATCTGCCGCCTGGCAACGAGCATCGGCAGTTGCGCCCGCACCTGCTCACGCAAGCCCAGCAGGCGCTCGCTGTCGAGCGCCGTTGCCACGCCGGCCTGTTGCTGGCGTGCACTCAGTTGCACGCTGTGCTCGAGGCTTTGCAACGACTGCCTGGCCTGGGCCAGGCGTGCGCCATACACGCATTGAGCCAGGTAGGCGCGGCTGGTCTGGGTGACCACCTGCAGGCGTACCAGGTCCCGTGCTGCAGCGCTGGCATCGGCTTGAGCGCGGGCACGCTCGATGGCCGCACGTACCTGGCCCCAGACATCCACCTGGTAGGCCAGCTCGATGCCGGGGCTGAATTGCCATTGTGACGGCGCATGGCTGTCAGTGGCCTCGGCCAGGGTCTGGTCATCGGCGCTCTTGCCATAGGTTGCGCCAACCTCCACGGCAGTGGCGGGCCAGCGGCGCGCGTCGAATTCACCGATACCCGCCAGCATGGCCTGCACAGTGGCGTCTGCTTGGGCCAGGTCCTGGTTATGTGCCAGGGCCAGCTGTACCCAGTGGTTGAGTTGCGGGTCCTGGAACAGCGCCCACCATTGCGCGGGTAACGGCTGCTGGCTAACCCCCGCCGGCAGGTCGGTCAACGGGTTTGCCTGCAGCACGGGTGGCGGCGCGGCGGGGGCCTGCTGCCGCGTGCACGCCGTGAGGGCACCGAGCACGGCGAGCGTGGCGCCCAGCCGGGCAGCAAAGGGAGAAAAGTGCAGTAAAGGCATCACACAGGTCACTTGAAGGGAGTGATGCGAGGTTAACCAGGGATGGGGAAGCGGCGCTGTCGCAAGCAGGACAAGCCTGCGCGCAAGCGGGCCAACCTGCTGTTCAGTGACCGCGTGTGAGGTTGTGCTGCCAGTCACTCGGCGCGTAGCCGAGGATGCGCTTGAACATGGCGGTGAACGCGCTTGCACTTTGGTAACCGTGCTCTAGCGCCACGTTGAGAATCGGCTGCCCCTGCGCCAGGCATTGCTGGCTGAGCATTACCCGCGCGCGGGCGCGCCACTCGCCATACGACATGCCCAGTTCGCGTTGAAACAGCCGCGCCACGCTGCGCGCACTCAGGTTCAACTGCGCGCCACACTGCGCCAGCGTCAGGTCCTGGGCCGGGTCCTGGAGAAAGCCCTCGCACCAGGCACGCAAGCGCGGGTGCGAGGGCGTGGGCACGAAGGCATGGATGCGCCGAGCGGCGGACAACTCGTTCAGGATCAATGCCCGCGCATGCTCGCCGTCACGCCGGTCGAGCATGCGTGACGCGGCCAGGATCAGTTCGCGCAGCAAGCCGGATACCACGATGACCTGGCAGCACGCGATGCCGGCGTCGAGCAGCAACGTGCGCATGCTCACCACGCCCTGCATGCGGATGGCGTGGCTGACCCCGGCAGGCACCCACAGTGCATGCCCGCCGGGGATCACCCAGTCGCCTCCCGCGCTGCTGACGCGCATTACCCCGCTGGCGGCATAGATCAGCTGGTCTTCAGCGTGGCAATGGCTGGCGACCCGGTCGCCGTGGCGGTAGTCCATTTCCAGTGTTCGCATTCAAGGCACCCTCGATATTGGATCCAATTATACGGCGGTGGATTTTCATCGGGTTGCGATGGTAGGCATGGAAAAGGGGTGAGCAAGACGCAAAATGGCTGTTTGGCAGTTGAACGTGGTGAATTATTGCCAGGCGAGTGCTACGCACAACAAATAACGCGGCTTCTCTTGTCAGATCCAGACATCATTGACCGCGGTGCGCTCGCCGCCTTCATGCCCGGTGTTCAGAATGCCGCGGGGCTCGATCATCATCAGTTTCGCTTCGCCCTCTGCGGCTGTCCTGTGTTCGATACCGCGCGGCACGACGTACAGCTCACCGGGGTTGACGTACACACAGCCATCGGGCAGATCGATGCGCAAAACACCCTCCAGCACCAGAAACGCTTCGTCGGTTTCCGGGTGTGCGTGCCAGATGAATTCGCCTTCGATGCGCACCACCTTGAACTGGTAGTCGTTCATTTCGGCAACGACCCTGGGGCTCCACTGCTGCTCGATCAGCGACGCTTTGTGCAGCAGGTTGGCAGGCTGGGAGGGGATACGGGCTTCAGACATGACAATTCCTCGTTGAGTGGAGTGGCCAGCCTAACGGTCTGCAACAGGCGCATCTTGTACGATCCTGCAAGTCAGCGCGTGGGGCGCAGGCGCTCCAGCCAGCGCAAGGGCGGCACCCCATAGCAACGGGTGAAATGCCGGGTCATGTGGCTTTGGTTATGAAAGCCGGCAGCAAGCGCCGCATCGACCAGACTGAACCCGTCGACCACCATGCGCCGCAAACAGTCCAGGCGGCGCAAGGTGACGAAGCGGTAGGGGCTGGTGCCGTACAGCGTGCGGAAATCACGCGACAGGCTCCAGCGCTCGCGGCCGCTGGCCTGTTCGAGCATGTCCAGGGTAATGCTCTGGTGCAGGTGCGCCATGATGAAGGCTCGGGCACGTTCGGCGGCTTGGTAGTCCAGGCGCTTGCGCCCGCGTGGTTTGCCGCCGACCGCCAACAAGGCCATGGCCAGGTCGTACAGGGCGTCCTGCTGCTCCAGCGGCTCCAACGGGTGGTCCACGGCCTGTACCAGTGCCTCGCTGGCCTGGTACAGCCGTGGGTCGCTGGACAGCCCGCCAGCGATGAAGGGCAGCGGCTGGCCACCCAGCACGTTCTGGATCAAGGCCGGGTCTACGTAAGCCATGCGGTAGCGAAAGCCTGCGTTGGTGCCGGCCATGCCGTCATGCAGCTCGTCCGGGTGCAGCACCAGGGTGTTGCCGGGTATGCCGTGGCGCAGCGAGCCCTTGTAATGGAAGCTTTGCACGCCGGCCAGGGTTCGCCCGACCGAGTAGGTATCGTGGCGATGCGGGTCGTAACCGTGGCTGCCGAACCAGGCCTCGATACGCTCAATGCCGCCCGGCTGGTCGCTGCGGATTACCCAGTCGGACGGTGGCGGGTCAGCTTTACGGTTCATCGCGGTGGGAGCCTGGGCGGAGCACGGCTGGGGCGGCCGTGAGGGGACGAGAAGCAAGGGTAACCGGACTGTCCGTTGTCGGGCAATCGGGTCGCCGCCAAGGGCCGCCCTGCCAGGTTATCTACCAACGTTGACTCGACCAGGTGCTTGTCGGTGCTCGCCCACGGCCAATACCCACGGTGTAGTCGATGACTGGCTCAAGGAGTTGGGGCGCGAACGCCAGGTGGTGTTGTCGGTGCCGCAATTCAGTACGCTGCCGGCGATCCTGGCCGGTACCGAACTGCTGGCCTGCTGCCCCGACTACGCGGCCCAGGGGATGGAGCGCTGGGGCAACCTGCAGGCCGAGCAACTGCCGTTCGCCGCCACGGCGCTGGAGCTGGCCATGGTCTGGCTGAGCACTACCGACAATGACCCGGCCGAGCGCTGGCTGCGCGGCCGCCTCGAGCACTACATGGGCGGTATGGCCTAGCCGGCAGAAGGGTGCTTAAAGGCCCGCTTCCAGATCCAGCAGGTCCTGCACGATCTGCCGCCGGCGGATCATCCGCAGTGCACCGTTCTCGATCAGGAACTCTGGCAGCAGTGGCCGGCTGTTGTAGTTGGACGACATCGATGCGCCATAGGCCCCGGCATCGTGAATTACCAGCAGGTCGCCCACCTGTGCTTGCGGCAGGTCTTGCGGGGTGAGTTCCTGGTCGTCCTGGGTGAATACGTCACCCGACTCGCACAGCGGCCCGGCCACCACGGTTGGCTGGCGTGGGCGCTCCACCGGCTGGCCGTTGGCATCGAGCAGGGTCATGCCGTGGTAGGCGCCGTACATGGCCGGGCGCATCAGGTCGTTGAAGCCGGCGTCGATCATCACGAAGGTATTGCGCCCCACCTGTTTCACCGCCCGTACCTCGGCCACCAGGTAGCCGCACTCGGCCACCAGGAAGCGGCCGGGTTCGATCTCCATACGCACCGGGTGGCCGAGCATCGCTTCGATTTCCTTGCGTGCCACTGCCCAGGTCTGGGCGTAGCGCTGCAGGTCGACCGGCTTGTCGCTGCTGCGGTAGGGGGTGGAAAGCCCGCCCCCGATGGAAAACGCCTCGATGTCCACCCCCAGGCGGCCGACCAGTTCGATCATCGAGCGGGCTACCTGTTCCAGGTGCTGGTAATCCACGCCCGAGCCAATGTGCATGTGCACGCCGACCAGGTGCAGGCCGTGTGCCTTGATCACGCCCAGCGCTTCGTCCAACTGCTCATGCCAAATGCCGTGCTTGCTGTTTTCACCGCCGGTGTTGGTCTTGCGGCTGTGGCCGTGGCCAAAGCCGGGGTTGATGCGGACCCACACGCGGTGGCCAGGGGAGCGCTCGCCCAGCTGGCGCAGCATGTCGATGGAGCCGGCGTTCACTTCGATCTTTTCTGCCACCACCCGCTCCAGGGTAGGCCGGTCCAGTGCATCGCAGGTCAGCACCACGCCGGCCGGGTCGCCCTGAACGCTGGCGCCGGCAGCGAAGGCCCGCTCCATCTCGCCCAGCGACACGGCGTCCAGCACCAGGCCGTGGCCGCGCATCAGGCGCAGCACGTGCAGGTTGGGGTTGGCTTTCTGGGCGAAGCGTACGGTGTCGAACACCTTCAGCTGTTCGACACGCTCTGCGATGGTGCCGGTGTCGTAGGCCCACAACGGCGAGCCATGTTGGCGCACTGCCTCGGCCAGGAGGGTGAAGGGTGTTGTCATGTTGGCGCTACTCGCTCAGGTGATACCAGGAATGAAAGCAGGATGCGATAAAGCAGGAATTCAGAAAAATAGCTTTTTTTCTGTCGGCCATTCATATCTGATATGGCCATTGTCATTACGCAGGGCGTTGCCGTGAAATTGTCCGTCCGCCATATCGAAGTGTTCCGCGCCATCATGGCGGCGGGCAGCGTCACCGCCGCAGCTCGCCTGCTGTTCACTTCGCAGCCCACCGTCAGCCGCGAGCTGGCCCGGCTGGAGCAGGTCACCGGGCTGAACCTGTTCCAGCGCGAAGGTGGGCGGCTGGTGCCGACAGCCCAGGCACTGCTGTTGATCGAGGAGGTGGAGCGCGCCTATGTCGGGCTGGAACGGATCGACCGCTTTGCCCAGGCCATTCGCAATTTCGAGCAAGGCCGGTTGGCCATCACCTGCCTGCCGCTGTTCTCGCAAACCCTGCTGCCCAAGGCCTGCCAGCGCTTCCACCAGCAGCACCGGGGGGTGAGTGTGAGCATTCTGGCCCAGGAATCGCCGTTGCTGGAGGAGTCCCTGGTGGCCCAGCAGCACGACCTGGGCCTGACCGAGGTCGAGCAGATACCGCGCGGGGCGTATGGGGAGCGGCTGTTCAGCGCCAACATGGTGTGCGTGCTGCCCGAACACCACCCGTTGCAGGCCAAGGCCGAGCTGGCGTTGAGCGATTTTCACGAAGTCGATTTCATCAACCTGGCCAGCCTGGACACCTACCGCCAGCGACTGGACCAGCACTTTCGCGCGGCGGGTGTGAACCGCCGCACAGTGATCGAGACGACCAGTGCGGCCTCGGTCTGCGCCATGGTGCGCCAGGGCCTGGGGGTTGCCATCATCAACCCGCTGAGCGGGCTGGAGGCCGCGCAGGGCGGGCTGCCGATCCGGCCGTTGCGGGTGTCGGTGCCGTACCAGGTGATGCTGATCCGCCCGGATCATCGGCCGGCTTCGGCTGCGGTGGAGCCGTTTTGTGAGGCATTGCGGGCGCAGGCTAAAGCAATGCAACAAGCGCTGGCATGAGCAGGGGCGACGCGCGGCGTATGAAGCCCTAAAGCTCGCAGACGAAGGTGCCAGTGCCGGCCAGGATGTTCTCCAGGGTTTCCTTCACCTCATCCAGGTCACTGAGGTCGCTGGTCAGGTTGATTTCCAGCACCTCATCCCCCTTCAGCGCATCGCGGTCACCGGCGGCCACTTCGATCAGCAGGCGCTTGGCACTCAGGGTCACTTTCAGCCCATCCAGCGTCGACGGCTCGTCATCCAGGGTCAGGTCGACGGTGTCTTCGTCCGGGTAGCGGGTAAGCAGGAACATCTGGCCCTTGTCGCTGTGGCAGCACAGGGTCGCCATGTTGTCTTCCTCGTCATCGCAAGGGGTGGCGAACAGCAGGGCGGTGTTGATTTGCATGAGCAGGCTCGGATCAAAGGAAACGGAAGGGAATTCTGACAGTCTTGGCTACATGCATAAACGTAAAGTTACCGCCCCTTGACCGAAATTGTCGCAGCGCTGCAAGCCTTGATGACCGATCAGTCGTTAAGCTTCGCCAAGCCCGGGCGTGCCTGCGCACGTTCCACCTCTGGTTTTTACCGTCCGCCTTGCCACGGGTTGGCTATCGTTGATCCGTAAATGGCGCACGCAGCGACGCTTCAACTATTACAAAGCCCAAGCGGAGTACCACAGATGGCGTTCTTCACCGCAGCCAGCAAAGCCGACTTCCAGCACCAACTGCAAGCGGCCCTGGCGCAGCACATCAGCGAACAGTCCCTGCCACAAGTGGCGCTGTTCGCCGATCAGTTCTTCGGCATCATCTCTCTGGACGAACTCACCCAGCGCAGGCTTTCCGACCTGGCCGGCTGCACCCTGTCGGCCTGGCGCATCATCGAGCGTTTCGACCCCGAGTCCCCGCAAGTACGCGTGTACAACCCCGATTACGAACGCAACGGCTGGCAGTCGACCCACACCGTGGTCGAGGTGCTGCACCACGACCTGCCGTTCCTCGTCGACTCAGTACGTACCGAGCTCAACCGCCGCGGCTATAGCATCCACACCCTGCAAACCACCGTGCTCAGCGTGCGCCGGGGCGCCAACGGCGAGCTGCTGGAACTGCTGCCCAAGGGCAGCCGGGGCGAGGGGGTGCAGCACGAGTCGCTGATGTACCTGGAGATCGACCGCTGCGCCAACGCCGCCGAACTGGCCGTGCTGACCCGCGAGATCGAACAGGTGCTGGCCGAGGTTCGGGTGGCGGTTGCCGACTTCGAGCCGATGAAAGCCAAGCTGCAGGAAGTGCTCGCCAAGGTGGAGCAAACCGCGTTCGGCCCGGCGCAAAACGAGAAGGGCGAGGTCAAGGCCTTCCTCGAGTGGCTGCTGGACAACCACTTCACCTTCCTCGGCTATGAGGAATTCACCGTTGCCAGCACCGCCGATGGCGGCCAGATGGTCTACGACGAACAGTCGTTCCTCGGCCTGCCGCGCCGCCTGCGTGTGGGCCTGACGGCCGACGAACTGCGCATCGAAGACTACGCCGTGGCCTACCTCAACGAGCCGCTGCTGCTGTCGTTCGCCAAGGCCGCGCTGCCCAGCCGCGTGCACCGCCCGGCCTACCCGGACTACGTCTCGATCCGCCAGCTGGACGCCGACGGCAAGGTCATCAAGGAGCACCGCTTCATGGGCCTGTACACCTCGTCGGTGTACGGCGAAAGCGTGCATGCCATTCCATACATCCGCGGCAAGGTCGCGGAAGTGGAGCGCCGCTCGGGCTTCGATCCCAAGGCTCACCTGGGCAAGGAGCTGGCCCAGGTGCTGGAGGTGCTGCCGCGCGACGACCTGTTCCAGACGCCGATCGACGAGCTGTTCACCACAGTCATGGCGATCGTGCAGATCCAGGAGCGCAACAAGATCCGCGTGTTCCTGCGCAAGGACCCGTACGGCCGCTTCTGCTACTGCCTGGCCTACGTGCCGCGGGAAATCTACTCCACCGAAGTGCGGCAGAAGATCCAGCAGGTATTGATGGAGCGCCTGAAGGCCAGCGACTGCGAGTTCTGGACGTTCTTCTCCGAGTCGGTGCTGGCCCGCGTGCAGCTGATTCTGCGGGTCGACCCGAAAAACCGCATCGACATCGACCCGCAGCAGCTGGAGCGCGAAGTGGTGCAGGCCTGCCGCTCGTGGCGCGACGACTATTCTGCGCTGGTCGTGGAGAACTTCGGCGAAGCCCAGGGCACCAACATCCTGGCCGACTTCCCCACCGGCTTCCCGGCGGGCTACCGCGAGCGTTTCGCCGCCCACTCGGCGGTGGTCGACCTGCAGCACGTGCTCAACCTGTCGGAAAGCAAGCCCCTGGCGATGAGCTTCTACCAGCCGTTGACCCAGGTCGGCGAGCGCATCCTGCACTGCAAGCTGTACCACGTGGACACGCCGCTGGCGCTGTCCGATGTGTTGCCGATTCTGGAAAACCTCGGCCTGCGCGTACTCGGCGAGTTCCCGTACCGGCTGCGCCATGCCAGTGGCCGTGAGTACTGGATCCACGACTTCGCCTTCACCTACAGCGAAGGCCTTAGCCTGGATATCCAGCAGCTCAATGACACCCTGCAGGACGCGTTCATCCATATCGTGCGCGGCGATGCCGAGAACGATGCCTTCAACCGCCTGGTGCTGACCGCCGGCCTGCCTTGGCGCGACGTGGCACTGCTGCGTGCCTACGCCCGTTACCTCAAGCAGATCCGCCTGGGCTTCGACCTTGGCTACATCGCCAGCACCCTGAACAACCACACCGACATCGCCCGTGAGTTGACCCGGCTGTTCAAGACCCGCTTCTACCTAGCGCGCAAGCTGACCCAGGACGACCTGGACGACAAGCAGCAGCGCCTGGAACAGGCCATTCTGACCGCGCTGGACGAGGTGCAGGTACTCAACGAAGACCGCATCCTGCGCCGCTACCTGGACCTGATCAAGGCCACCCTGCGCACCAACTTCTACCAACCGGACGCCAACGGCCAGAACAAGTCGTATTTCAGCTTCAAGTTCAACCCGCGGCTGATTCCCGAGCTGCCCAAGCCGGTGCCCAAGTTCGAGATATTCGTCTATTCGCCGCGGGTCGAGGGCGTGCACCTGCGCTTTGGCAACGTAGCCCGTGGCGGCCTGCGCTGGTCCGACCGCGAAGAAGACTTCCGTACCGAAGTGCTCGGCCTGGTCAAGGCCCAGCAGGTGAAGAACTCGGTGATCGTGCCGGTGGGTGCCAAGGGCGGCTTCCTGCCGCGGCGCCTGCCGCTGGGCGGCAGCCGTGACGAGATCGCGGCCGAAGGCGTGGCGTGCTACCGCATCTTCATTTCCGGCCTGCTCGACATCACCGACAACCTCAAGGATGGCGGCGTGGTGCCGCCGGCCAACGTGGTGCGCCACGACGATGACGACCCGTACCTGGTGGTGGCGGCCGACAAGGGCACCGCGACCTTCTCCGACATCGCCAACGGCATTGCCATCGACTACGGTTTCTGGCTGGGCGACGCCTTCGCCTCGGGCGGTTCGGCCGGCTACGACCACAAGAAAATGGGCATTACCGCCCGCGGCGCCTGGGTCGGCGTGCAGCGGCACTTCCGTGAGCGCGGCATCAATGTGCAGGAAGACCCGATCACCGTCATCGGTGTGGGGGACATGGCCGGCGACGTATTCGGCAACGGCCTGCTGATGTCCGACAAACTGCAATTGGTGGCCGCGTTCAACCACCTGCACATCTTCATCGACCCCAACCCCGAGCCGGCTTCCAGCTTCGCCGAGCGCAAGCGCCTGTTCGACCTGCCGCGCTCGGCCTGGACCGACTACGACACCAGCATCATGTCCGAAGGCGGTGGCATCTTCCCGCGCAGCGCCAAGAGCATTGCGATCAGCCCGCAGATGAAAGAACGCTTCGCCATCGAAGCCGACCGCCTGACCCCGACCGAGTTGCTGAACGCGTTGCTCAAGGCCCCGGTCGATCTGCTGTGGAATGGCGGGATCGGCACCTACGTCAAGGCCAGCAGCGAAAGCCACGCCGACGTCGGCGACAAGGCCAACGACGCGCTGCGGGTCAACGGCAACGAGCTGCGCTGCAAGGTGGTGGGCGAGGGTGGCAACCTGGGCATGACCCAGCTTGGCCGGGTGGAGTTCGGCCTGCACGGCGGGGCGACCAACACCGACTTCATCGACAACGCCGGCGGCGTGGACTGCTCTGACCACGAGGTCAATATCAAGATCCTGCTCAATGAAGTGGTGCAGGGTGGCGACATGACCGAGAAGCAGCGTAACCAGCTGCTCGGCAGCATGACCGATGAAGTCGCCAGCCTGGTGCTGGGCAACAACTACAAGCAGACCCAGGCGTTGTCGCTGGCCGCCCGCCGCGCCCGCGAACGCATTGCCGAGTACAAGCGCCTGATGGCTGACCTGGAGGCGCGGGGCAAGCTGGACCGTGCCATCGAGTTCCTGCCGTCCGAGGAGCAACTGGCCGAACGCCTGGCCGCCGGCCATGGCCTGACCCGTGCCGAGCTGTCGGTGCTGATCTCGTACAGCAAGATCGACCTCAAGGAGCAGTTGCTGAAGTCGCAGGTGCCCGACGACGACTACCTGACCCGCGACATGGAAACCGCCTTCCCGCCGTCGCTGGTCAGCAAGTTCGCCGAATCCATGCGCCGCCACCGCCTGAAGCGTGAAATCGTCAGCACCCAGATCGCCAACGACCTGGTCAACAATATGGGCATCACCTTCGTCCAGCGCCTGAAGGAGTCGACTGGCATGAGCCCTGCCAACGTGGCCGGGGCCTACGTGATCGTGCGCGACATCTTCCACCTGCCGCACTGGTTCCGCCAGATCGAGGCCCTCGACTACCAGGTGCCGGCGGAGGTCCAGCTGACCTTGATGGACGAGCTGATGCGCCTGGGCCGCCGCGCGACCCGCTGGTTCCTGCGCAGCCGCCGCAACGAGCAGGACGCCGGGCGCGACACCGCGCACTTCGGGCCGAAAATCGCGCAGCTCGGGCTCAAGCTGGATGAGTTGCTCGAAGGCCCGACTCGCGAACGCTGGATGGTGCGCTACCAGGGCTTCGTCGAGGCTGGCGTGCCGGAACTGCTGGCGCGCATGGTGGCCGGTACCAGCCACCTGTACACGTTGCTGCCGATCATCGAAGCGGCTGACGTTACCGGGCATGAGCCGGCGCAGGTGGCCAAGGCGTTCTTCGCCGTGGGCAGCGCGCTGGACCTGACCTGGTACCTGCAGGAAATCAGCAACCTGCCGGTGGAAAACAACTGGCAGGCGCTGGCCCGCGAGGCCTTCCGTGATGACATCGACTTGCAGCAGCGGGCGATCACCATTTCGGTCCTGCAAATGGCCGACGGGCCGCAAGACATGGACGCCCGTGTGGCGCTGTGGGCCGAGCAGCACCGGGTGATGGTAGAGCGCTGGCGCGCGATGCTCGATGACCTGCGCAATGCCAGCGGCAACGACTATGCGATGTATGCGGTGGCCAACCGCGAGCTGGTCGACCTGGCCATGAGCGGGCAGGCAGCGGTGGTGCCTTCTTAAGCTGCAAGCTGCAAGCTACAAGCTACAAGCTACAAGCTACAAGCTACAAGCTACAAGCTACAAGCTACAAGCTGCAAGCGGACCTCACTGGTTTCGCTTGCAGCTTCTGGCTTTAGCACCGTTTAGATCGTGTACACAGCCCCCGCTTTTTCTTGAAGCTTGAAGCTTGAAGCTTGAAGCTTGAAGCTTTCCTACTTGAACCGCCGCTCCACGCCTTTCTCCACCAGGATCTTCGCCGAAATCTCTTCCACCGAAAAATGCGTGGAATTGATGTTGGGAATGTTCTCCCGGCGGAACAGGCTCTCCACCTCGCGCACCTCGAACTCGCACTGGGCAAAGCTTGAGTAACGACTGTTGGGCTTGCGCTCGTGGCGGATGGCCGTGAGGCGGTCAGGGTCGATGGTCAGGCCGAACAGCTTGTTGTGGTGCTTTTTCAGCACTGCCGGCAACTGCAGGCGTTCCATGTCGTCTTCGGTCAGGGGGTAGTTGGCGGCGCGGATGCCAAACTGCATGGCCATGTACAGGCAGGTTGGGGTCTTGCCGCAGCGCGACACCCCCACCAGGATCAGGTCGGCCTTGTCGTAGTAGTGCGTGCGCGCGCCGTCGTCGTTGTCCAGGGCGAAGTTCACCGCCTCGATGCGTTCCATGTAGTTGGAATTGCCGCCGATCGAATGGGACTTACCCACGGAATAAGACGAATGGGCGGTCAATTCCTGCTCAAGGGGGGATAAAAACGACGAAAAGATGTCGATCATGAAGCCATTCGACGTGGCCAGGATCTCACGTATGTCCTGGTTGACGATGGTGTCGAAGATGATCGGGCGCACCCCGTCACGCTCGGCCGCGGCATTGATCTGCTGGACCATGGTCCGCGCCTTGTCGGGCGAATCGATGTACGGCCGGGTGAATTTGTTGAACGGGATGCTCTCGAATTGCGCGAGCAGACTCTGGCCCAGGGTTTCGGCTGTGATACCGGTGCCATCGGAGATGAAGAACGCGGTTCGTTTCATTTGCGACCTGGGCCTTAAGCTGATGAAGATTCTTGGATATGATAAGTTCGGTTTGCCGAATGCGGCTGTCGACATTCTGCCACATTTGCAAAGCCTATTTTCCAGGTACAGGCCACAAACGCCCGGCCAAGTCATAGCGGACAGGCGGGCGCCCTTTGAGCTTTTCCAACACAGTTAGTGGAGAGATCACCTTGGTAGAGTACGTAGTTTCCCTCGATAAGCTCGGCGTCCATGATGTGGAGCATGTGGGGGGCAAGAACGCATCCCTGGGCGAGATGATCAGCAACCTTGCCGGTGCTGGTGTATCGGTGCCGGGCGGCTTTGCCACTACGGCGCAGGCGTACCGCGATTTTCTCGAGCAGAGTGGCCTCAACGACCGAATCCATGCGGCGCTCGACGCCCTCGACGTGGATGACATCAACGCCCTGACCAAGACCGGCGCGCAGATCCGCCAGTGGGTCATGGAAGCCGACTTCCCGGCGCGTCTGGATTCGGAAATCCGTACGGCGTTTGCCGAAATGGCCGCTGGCAACGACAACATGGCCGTTGCCGTGCGCTCCTCTGCCACTGCTGAAGACTTGCCGGACGCCTCGTTCGCCGGCCAGCAGGAAACGTTCCTCAACATCCGTGGCGTGGACAACGTGATCCGCGCGGCCAAGGAAGTGTTCGCTTCGCTGTTCAACGACCGTGCCATTGCCTACCGCGTGCACCAGGGCTTCGATCACAAACTGGTCGCCCTGTCTGCCGGTGTGCAGCGCATGGTTCGTTCCGAAACCGGCACCGCCGGTGTCATGTTCACCCTCGATACCGAATCGGGCTTCCGCGACGTGGTGTTCATCACCGGCGCCTATGGCCTGGGTGAAACCGTGGTACAGGGTGCGGTCAACCCTGACGAATTCTACGTGCACAAGAACACCCTGCAGGCTGGCCGCCCGGCTATCCTGCGCCGCAACCTGGGCAGCAAGGCGATCAAGATGGTCTATGGCGACGAAGCCAAGGCCGGCCGTTCGGTGAAAACCGTGGAAGTCGACCGCGCCGAACGTGCGCGCTTCTGCCTGAGCGACGCCGAGGTCAGTGAACTGGCCAAGCAGGCGATGATCATCGAGCAGCACTACCAGCGCCCGATGGACATCGAATGGGCCAAGGACGGTGACGACGGCAAGCTGTACATTGTCCAGGCCCGCCCTGAAACCGTGAAAAGCCGCTCCAGCGCCAATGTCATGGAGCGCTACCTGCTGAAGGAAAAGGGCACGGTACTGGTCGAAGGCCGTGCCATCGGCCAGCGCATCGGCGCCGGCAAGGTCCGCGTGATCCACGATGTATCGGAAATGGACAAGGTGCAGCCAGGCGACGTGCTGGTTTCCGACATGACCGACCCGGACTGGGAACCGGTAATGAAGCGCGCCAGCGCCATTGTCACCAACCGCGGTGGGCGTACCTGCCACGCGGCGATCATTGCCCGTGAGCTGGGTATTCCGGCCGTGGTCGGTTGCGGCAACGCCACCCAGGTGCTCAAAGACGGCCAGGGCGTCACGGTTTCCTGCGCCGAAGGCGACACCGGCTTCATCTTCGAGGGTGAACTGGGCTTTGACGTCAAGCAGAACTCGGTCGATGCCATGCCCGAGCTGCCGTTCAAGATCATGATGAACGTCGGCAACCCGGACCGGGCCTTCGATTTTGCCCAGTTGCCCAACGCAGGCGTGGGCCTGGCGCGCCTGGAATTCATCATCAACCGCATGATCGGCGTGCACCCCAAGGCACTGCTGAACTACGCAGGCCTGCCTGCCGACCTCAAGGACAGCGTCGACAAGCGCATTGCCGGCTACAACGACCCGGTCGGCTTCTACGTCGAGAAACTGGTCGAGGGCATCAGCACCCTGGCCGCGGCCTTCTACCCGAAAAAGGTCATCGTGCGCCTGTCGGACTTCAAGTCCAACGAGTACGCCAACCTGATCGGCGGCAAGCTGTACGAGCCGGAAGAAGAGAACCCGATGCTGGGCTTCCGCGGTGCCTCGCGCTACATCAGCGAGTCGTTCCGTGACTGCTTCGAACTCGAGTGCCGCGCGCTCAAGCGCGTGCGCAACGAGATGGGCCTGACCAACGTTGAAATCATGGTGCCCTTCGTGCGTACCCTGGGCGAGGCCAGCCAGGTCGTCGACCTGCTGGCCGAAAACGGCCTGGCCCGTGGCGACAACGGCCTGCGCGTGATCATGATGTGCGAGCTGCCGTCCAACGCCATTCTCGCCGAGGAATTCCTGGAGTACTTCGACGGCTTCTCGATCGGCTCCAACGACCTGACCCAGCTTACCCTGGGCCTGGACCGTGACTCGGGCATCATTGCCCACCTGTTCGACGAGCGTAACCCGGCCGTGAAGAAGCTGCTGGCCAACGCCATTGCCGCGTGCAACAAGGCTGGCAAGTACATCGGCATCTGCGGCCAGGGCCCTTCGGACCACCCGGACCTGGCCAAGTGGCTGATGGAGCAGGGCATCGAAAGCGTGTCGCTGAACCCCGACTCGGTACTCGAAACCTGGTTCTTCCTCGCCGAAGGCCAGGGCGCAGCCTGACGCAATAAAACGCGGGGGGCGTCTGGCGTGCCCCCGCCTGGTTTTTTCCAGGGCGAGTTCCAGTAATGGATCCCGCCCTTTTTTGTGCACCAAGCAACCTTATGCAAAGCAGTAGCCGTTTATTTCCCGTGGCCTTGCTCAGTGCCGAGCGCCGCGGCGACCTCAGTGAAGACGTGTACCGGATCAAGGCCGGCAACAGCCCTGATCCCAGTGTGGAATTGGCCGTTACCCGCCTGGGGCTGGCAGACCAGGAGCACGCCCAGGGCGTGCCGGTGATTCTGCTGCATGGCAGTTTTTCCAACCGGCGTTTCTGGTATTCGCCCAAGGGCATCGGCCTGGGGGCCTATCTGGCACGGGCCGGTTTCGACGTATGGATCCCGGAAATGCGTGGCCACGGCCTGTCGCCACGCAATGCAGCCTGGCGACACAACAGCGTAGCCGGCTATGCCCGTGACGACCTGCCAACCATCAACGCCTTCGTGCGCGAAAAAGCCGGCCAGGCGCCGCACTGGGTGGGCCACTCACTGGGTGGAACAACCTTGGTGGCAGCCTTGGGTGGCGGTTTTCTGACCGCCGACCAGGTCGCGAGCGTGGCACTGTTCGGCACACAGGTCAGCCGTGTGTACTGGCCGTTGAAAGTCCCACCAGTGGCCTGGGGCGCGAAGTGGCTGCTCAAGCGCTGGGGGCAAATTTCCGGGCCGCGCTTCAAGCGCGGGCCAGAGGACGAACCCCTGGGGCTGGCCCTGGAAAGCCTGCGCTGGCATGGCTTGTTCGGGCGTTTTGGCGACAAGAAGCAGGATTGGTGGGCAGGGCTGGCTGAGGTTGATGTGCCGCTGTTGGCAGTGGCCGGCGCCGGCGACTTCCAGGACCCGGTGTGGGCCTGCCGCAAGCTGTTCGAGCAGCTGGGCGGCGAGCGCAAGCAGTTCCTGCGGCTGGGGCGTGAAGAAGGTTTTGAAGCCTTCGGGCATGTCGACATGCTGGTGAGCAAGGCTGCGCAGGTGCAGGTGTGGCCGCTGGTAGAGCGCTGGCTGCGTAACCCGCTGTTGCCGGTGCATGCGTCCACAGTGGTTGCAGAGCCTGTGCCGGTCAGCTGAGTTTGTGTCGCCTGTGCTGGCCTCTTCGCGGGCGCGCCCGCTCCCACAGGTACTGCACAAGCCTGCGAACCTGTGACAATCCTGTGGGAGCCGGCTTGCCGGCGATAGGGCCGGCACAGGCAAAACACACATGACTACCTAGTCCCGGATGACTGCAATGGGCTCTACGGTGTAGCCTTGGCCGATACCCGCTTTCGTTGTGACTGACAGGAGCTTCCCATGCAGCATTACGTAACGCCCGACCTGTGTGACGCCTACCCGGACCTGGTTCAGGTGCTGGAACCGATGTTCAGCAATTTCGGTGGCCGTGATTCGTTTGGCGGCCAGATCGTCACCATCAAGTGCTTCGAGGACAACTCGCTGGTCAAGGAGCAGGTCGAACTCGACGGCAAAGGCAAGGTGCTGGTAGTCGATGGCGGTGGGTCGCTGCGTCGCGCATTGTTGGGTGACATGCTTGCCGAAAAGGCTGCCAGGAACGGCTGGGAAGGCTTGTTGATCTACGGCTGCGTACGCGACGTCGATGTTTTGATCCAGACTGACGTCGGCGTGCAGGCGCTGGCCAGCCACCCAATGAAGACCGACAAGCGCGGCATCGGCGACCTCAACGTG
The DNA here is from genome assembly GCF_003205245.1 of Pseudomonas sp. MB-090624. NCBI lineage: Bacteria > Pseudomonadati > Pseudomonadota > Gammaproteobacteria > Pseudomonadales > Pseudomonadaceae > Pseudomonas > Pseudomonas sp. MB-090624. The sequence goes on from NZ_QJRK01000043.1 coordinate 17,457, forward strand.
GCAGTGACCTTCGCCGGCGTGACGTTCCGCCCGGGCGAGTATGTGTACGCCGACAACAATGGCGTGCTGGTCTCGTCAAGCCCGCTGAAAATGCCGGAGTGATGCGCCGCACGCGCTGATGGAGCTTTGATGTTCGAGGAAGACAACGCGCAGTGGGGGCTGGTGCACGCCCTGGTGCTCGATGGCAAAGGCGGCGCGCGCCCGATTGCCCGTACCGAACTGGCCGACCTGCAATTGCAGCCCCAGCAGAGCCTGTGGCTGCACTGGGACCGCAGCCACCCGCAAACCCGTACCTGGTTGCTGAATGAAAGCGGCCTCAGCGAGTTCGCCTGCGAATTGCTGCTGGAGGAAAACACCCGCCCGCGCTTGCTGCCCATGGCCGATGAACAGCTGCTGCTGTTCTTGCGTGGGGTCAACCTGAACCCGGGCGCCGAGCCGGAAGACATGGTCTCGGTGCGCATTTTCGCCGAGGCGCAGCGGGTCATCTCGCTGCGCTTGCGGCCCCTGCGCGCCAGCGACGAGGTGCTCCAGCTACTGGAACAGGGCAGGGGGCCCACATCCGCATCCGAACTGCTGCTGCTGATGGGGGAACTGCTGACCGAAAAGGTGCAGGGCCTGGTCAGTGACCTCGCCGAACTGGTCGACCTGGAAGAAGAAAAGGTCGAATCCGACGAGCGGTATACCCCCGAACAGGGCAGCCTGCAGCAGATCCGTCGGCGGGCCGCCGGGTTGCGCCGGTTCCTGGCCCCGCAACGGGAAATCTATGCCCAGTTGTCACGCAGCAAGTGGGGCTGGTTCGCCTATGCCGATGCCGATTACTGGAACGAGCTTAACAACAGCCTGATCCGCTACCTGGAGGAGCTGGAGCTGACCCGCGAGCGTGCCGCGCTGGTGCTGGAGAGCGAAGACCGGCGCCGTAGCGAGCGGATGAACCGCACCATGTACCGCTTTGGCATCATCACCTGCATCTTTCTGCCGATGAGCTTCATCACCGGGCTGCTGGGCATCAATGTCGGTGGCATTCCGGGGGCGCAAAACCCCTACGGTTTCCTGTTCGCCTGCATTGTGGTGCTGGGGCTGGCGGTGGGGCAGTGGTGGTTGTTCCGCCGGTTACGGTGGGTATGAAGCGTGGGTGGGCTGCAGGCGAACATCACACCATTCGAAACATTCGTGCCAATCGGATGTGTGACCCATCGCCGGGCCATCTCGTCTCTAGCTGACACTGCGCGAGGTGCACATGCACGATCCGTTTGAAGAATCCCTGCGCGACCTGCTCAAGGCGTCACCCTCCGGCAACGATCGGGACGACCGGGATGACGCTGCCTGCTTGGGCCGCGTGCTGAAAACCGCCAACCGCCAGGTCGGTGCGGGTGATCTGTTCAGCTTGCTTGGCCGCTGGAGCCAGGCGCTGCTGATCGCCGTGAACAATGGCTCGGCGCATGTCGCGCCGGTGCGTCGACACACTTCCCGCAACGCTGCCACTGGCAGCAAAGCAGATAAGGCCGATTGAATATGGAACTCGATCTCTGGACCCAGAGCCTGGTCACCGCGATGACCGCCCTTTGGACCAAAGTGGCGAACTTCATCCCTAACCTGTTCGGCGCACTGGTCGTGGTGCTGCTCGGTTTCGTGGTAGCCAAGCTGCTCGATACACTGCTCTCCAAACTGCTGGCCAAATTCGGCCTGGACCGCCTCATGGCCGGTACCGGCCTGACCAAAATGCTGGGCCGGGTCGGCATACAGGTGCCCATTTCCACCCTCATCGGCAAGATCGTCTACTGGTTCGTACTGCTCATCTTCCTGGTTTCCGCCGCGGAATCGCTGGGCCTGGAGCGGGTTTCGGCGACCCTCGACATGCTTGCCCTGTACTTGCCGAAAGTGTTCGGCGGGGCCCTGGTGTTGCTGGCCGGCGTGCTGCTGGCACAGGTGGCCAATGGCCTGGTGCGCGGTGCTGCAGAAGGCATTGGCCTGGAGTATTCGGCAGGCCTGGGGCGTATCGCGCAAGGGCTGGTCATCATCATCAGCATTTCGGTGGCCATCAGCCAGCTGGAGGTGAAAACCGACCTGCTCAACCATGTGATCGTCATCGGCCTGATTACCGTTGGTCTGGCGGTTGCCCTGGCCATGGGCCTGGGCAGCCGCGAAATTGCCGGGCAGATTCTGGCCGGCATTTATGTTCGCGAGTTGTACCAGGTAGGCCAGCAGGTGCGGATTGGAGAGGTCGAAGGGCTCATCGAGGAGATCGGCACGGTGAAAACCACCCTGCTGACCGATGAGGGGGAGCTGGTGTCGTTGTCCAATCGCGAGCTGCTGGAACAGCGAGTCAATAGCCGCTAACCGCGTGAAAGCTGTTAATGTATGCCGCCGCGAAATTCGACCCACGGGGTCGCGCGGCGACATTGACCTGACTGTCGGCCAGATCCGTTTTGAATAAAGTTCCTACGCCGCCCATGCGTTATGACCCTCGCGAGCTCACCGACGAAGAGTTGGTGGCGCGTTCGCATGAGGAGCTGTACCACGTCACCCGTGCCTATGAGGAACTCATGCGGCGCTACCAGCGGACCCTGTTCAACGTTTGTGCACGTTATTTAGGGAACGACCGTGACGCGGACGATGTCTGTCAGGAAGTGATGCTGAAGGTGCTGTACGGTCTGAAGAACTTCGAGGGTAAATCCAAGTTCAAGACCTGGCTCTACAGCATCACCTACAACGAGTGCATTACCCAGTACCGCAAGGAGCGCCGCAAACGCCGGTTGATGGATGCCCTGAGCCTGGACCCTGTGGAAGAGGCGTCCGAGGACAAGGCACCGAAGCCGGAAGAAAAAGGCGGGCTGGACAAGTGGCTGGTGCATGTGAACCCGATCGACCGCGAGATCCTGGTGCTGCGTTTTGTCGCAGAGCTGGAGTTCCAGGAGATCGCCGACATCATGCACATGGGCCTGAGCGCGACGAAGATGCGATACAAGCGTGCGCTAGACAAGCTTCGTGAGAAATTTGCGGGCCTCGATGAAACTTAGTCGTCTGCAAATATCTCTAACGAATCGGCGAGTTCTGCTAGACTTGCCGTCGAGTTGTCCCCCTTGTTTATGGTGGGACTGCTTAACTATCACCAGATGGGGATTTAACGGATGAAATTGAAAAACACCTTGGGCTTGGCCATTGGTTCGCTCGTAGCCGCCACCTCGATTGGCGCTATGGCACAAGGTCAAGGCGCCGTCGAGACTGAAATCTTCTACAAGAAAGAATTCTTCGACAGCCAGCGCGACTTCAAGAACGACGGCAACCTGTTCGGCGGTTCGATCGGTTACTTCCTGACCGACGACGTTGAACTGCGTCTGGGCTACGACGAAGTGCACAACGCTCGTGGCGATGACGGCAAGAACATCAAGGGCTCGAACACCGCCCTGGACGCCGTTTACCACTTCAACAACCCGTACGACGCTATCCGTCCGTACGTTTCCGCTGGTTTCTCGCACCAGTCGCTGGGCCAGACTGGCCGTGGCGGTCGTGACCACTCCACCTTCGCCAACGTTGGCGCGGGTGCCAAGTGGTACATCACCGACATGTTCTACGCCCGTGCTGGCGTTGAAGCCCAGTACAACATCGACCAGGGCGACACCGAGTGGGCCCCAAGCGTTGGTGTTGGTCTGAACTTCGGCGGTAGCCCGAAGCAAACCGCAGCCCCTGCTCCAGCACCTGTTGCTGAAGTTTGCTCCGACTCCGACAACGACGGCGTGTGCGACAACGTCGACAAGTGCCCAGACACCCCGGCCAACGTTACCGTTGACGCCGACGGCTGCCCGGCTGTTGCCGAAGTCGTTCGTGTTGAGCTGGACGTGAAGTTCGACTTCGACAAGTCGGTCGTCAAGCCAAACAGCTACGGCGACATCAAGAACCTGGCTGACTTCATGAAGCAGTACCCACAAACCACCACCGTGGTTGAAGGTCACACTGACTCCGTGGGTCCAGACGCTTACAACCAGAAGCTGTCCGAGCGTCGTGCCAACGCTGTCAAGCAAGTCCTGACCCAGCAGTACGGCGTAGAATCCAGCCGTGTTGACTCGGTTGGCTACGGCGAAACCCGTCCGGTTGCTGACAACGCCACCGAAGAAGGCCGTGCTATCAACCGTCGCGTTGAAGCTCAGGTAGAAGCCCAGGCCAAGTAATTGGTTTGATGCTTCACGAAAAACCCGGCCTCGGCCGGGTTTTTCTTTGGCTGGGTTTTACCGGCCGGCGGGCCGTGGCTGTCAGCCGGTAGCGGCCACCCACTGCTGAGCCACCTGCGCTCCAACCACCTCGCCAATCACCAGGATCGCCGGGCTACGCAAGGCGAACCCACGCGCATCCTCGACCATCCCCTGCACATCGCTCCTGCACTCGCGTTGCTCGGGCAGCGAGGCATTCTCGATCATGGCCACCGGCATGCCGGGTGCCATCCCCCCGTCCAGCAACCCCTGGCGGACCTGCTCCAGCCGGGCCACGCCCATGTACACCACCAACGTGGTGCCAGCCTGGGCCAATGCTGCCCAGTTCAGTGCGCTGTCATCCTGGGTATGCGCGGTCACCAGCGTTACCCCGCGGCTGACGCCCCGCGAGGTCAGGGAAATACCGCACTGCGTGGCGCCTGCCAGGCCTGCGGTGATGCCGTTGACAATTTCCACCTCGATACCATGCCCCTGCAGCCACAGGGCCTCCTCGCCGCCGCGGCCGAAGATGCACGGGTCGCCACCCTTGAGCCGCACCACACAGCGCCCTTGGCGGGCGTGGCGCAACATCAGGCGCTGGATGAACGCCTGCGGCGTCGAGCGGCAGCCGCCACGCTTGCCCACTGCAATAACCCGCGCCTGCGGGCAATGCGCCAGCACTGCCGGGTTGACCAGGTCGTCGATCATCACCACTGCCGCTTCCTGCAAGGCGCGTACAGCCTTGAGGGTGAGCAGTTCCGGGTCACCCGGGCCGGCGCCAACCAGCCACACTTTTGCATTCATTCGTGTTTCCTCATTGGCAAGGTGCATTCAGCCCTTGAGCAGGGTGAGCAGCAATATCAGGTTGATCAGTAACGACAGCACGGCCAAGGTGCGCCAGACTTTCAGTGGCTCGCGCTCCAGCAATGGCCGCGGGCGGCCGGGCAATTCCTGGCGGTCGCCCCGTTCGAGCAGCAGCAACCAGTGTTCGGCGGTTTCGAAGCGCTGCGCGGGGTCGGCGGCCACGGCCTGCTGCAGGTTGTGCTGCAGCCACTCCGGCAGGTCGGGCCGGTAGCGCGCCGGGTTGACCGGTTGGCCGAAGCGCGGCCGCTGAAAGGCTTCCACTTCCCCATACGGGTAGTGACCGGTCAGCAGGTGATACAGCGTCACGCCTGCGGCATACAGGTCCTGGCGGGGGCTGGGCGGCTGGCCGTCGAAGGCTTCCGGGGCGATGTAGGACGGGGTGCCGGGCAAGGCATGTTGCGGGTCTTCGCAGAGCCCGGGGCAGTACGCCAGGCCGAAGTCCAGTAGGCGCAACTGACCATCGCAGCCCAGGTGCAGGTTGTCGGGCTTGATGTCGCGGTGCAGCAGGTTGCGCCGGTGCAGCACCCCTACCGCCTGTAGCAACTGCCGGGCAAGCTCCAGCCACTGGGCCAACGGCAGTGGGCCATTTTCGGCCAGCAGTGCGGCCAGGCTCTGGCCCGGGTATTCGCGCATCACGTAGTACAACTGCTGGCGCTGGCTGCAGGCGTGCAGCTCGGGAAAGTGCCGGCCGGCGACCCTGCGCATGAACCATTCTTCGAGCAGCAGGCCCTGCGCCGCACCAGGCTCCTGCCGCCGCTCGGGCGGCAAGGTCTTGAGCAGCCACGCCTGGCCTTGGCCATCGCGCACCCGGTACAACAACGACTGACGGCTGTGTGCGCGCAGTTGTTCGACCTGCCAGCCATCGATCGACTGGCCTGCCCGTAACGGCTCGGGCACGGGCCAGTGCTGCAGTTGGGCCAAGGTGTCGCCAAGGTTCGCCGTGCCCGGTTGTTCGACCTGCACCAGCATGGCGCTGGCGTTATCCTGGCTACCGTTGAGGTGGGCGCTGGCAACCAACGTGTCCACGGCCAGCTGCAGGTCGGGTTGCTCGCGCAGCACCGCCTGGATGTGCTGGTCGCCCAGGCTGGCCCACACACCGTCGCTGACCAGCAGATAACATTCACCCGGCTGCAATTCGCCTTCCAGGTAATCCACCAGCAGATGCTGGTCCAGGCCCAGCGCGCGTTTGAGTACATGCTGCATGCCGGGCTGGTCCCAGACATGGTCTTCGCTCAGGCACTGCAGCTGGCCGGCGTGCCAGCGATACACCCGGCAGTCGCCTACGTGGGCCAGGGTGAAGCGCCGCCCGCGCAGCACCAGTGCGCTGAGGGTGGTCAGCAACGGCTGGCCATTCCCTTGGGCGCGCAGCCAGCGGTTCTGTGCCAGCAGCAGGCGGTCGAGGGCCTGGGCCACGCCCCAGGTGGCCGGCGTGGCGTAGTAGTCCAGGGCCAGCGCCTGCAGGCTGGCCCGCGCGGCAAGGCCGCCGTCGGCACATTGGCTGACCCCGTCGGCCAGGGCGAACAGGTAGCCTTTGCTGGCGGCGAGTTCGGGCGCCGGGGTGACCAGGCGCAAGGCATCCTGGTTTTCCGCGCGCGGCCCGGTGCCGCTGGCCTGGGCAAAGCTCAGTTGCAGGCTCATGGGTGTGCCTCAGACCCGCGCTGCGGTCACGGCCGCCGAGCCCCAGGTGGTGCGCCAGCGTTGTTTCACCCCGTGCAGGCCGAACCAGGCCAGCAGGCCCAGGCTGGCGAACAGCCACAACCCCATTTGGTAGTCGCCAGTGTGTTGCTTGATGGTGCCCAGCCCCGCCGCCAGCAGGAAGCCGCCCATACCACCGGCCATGCCGATCAGCCCGGTCATCACGCCGATTTCCTGGCGGAAGCGTTGCGGCACCAGTTGGAACACTGCGCCATTGCCGGCACCCAGGCCGAGCATGGCGCTGACGAACAGGGCCAGGGCGGCGGCCGCGGAGGGCAGGTTGAAGCCGACGGCAGCAATGCAGACGGCCGCTACGCTGTACATGCCCAGCAGCGTGCGGATGCCGCCAAAGCGGTCGGCCAGGGCGCCACCGAGCGGGCGCATCAGGCTGCCGGCGAACACGCAGGCCGCCGTGTAGTAGCCGGCGGTGACCGGGCTCAGGCCGTACTGATCGCTGAAGTAGCCGGGCAGGGCGCTGGCCAGGCCGATGAAACCACCGAACGTGACGCTGTAGAAGAACATGAACCACCAGCTGTCGCGGTCGCCCAGTGCCTTGAGGTAGTCGGCCATGGCTTTGGGCTTGGGCCGTTGTGGGGCGTTACGTGCCAGCAAGGCGAAGACCACCAGCGCCAGCGACAGTGGCAGCAGTGCAAAGCCGAAGACATTGTTCCAGCCAAAGCCGGCTGCCAGTGCCGGGGCGAGCAGGGCCGCGAACACCGTGCCCGAGTTGCCAGCCCCGGCGATGCCCATGGCCTTGCCTTGATGCTGTGGCGGGTACCACTGCGAAGCCAGTGGTAGCGACACGGCGAACGAGGCGCCGGCAAAACCGAGGAACACGCCCAGCAGCAGTGCCTGTTCATAGCTGTGCACGCCCAGGCGCCAGGCAGCGGCCAGCGCGACGATGACCACTACCTGGCCAATCAGCCCGGCGGTCTTGGGCGACAGGCGGTCCACCAGCACGCCCATGGCAAAGCGCAGGATGGCCCCGGCCAGGATCGGCACCGCCACCATCAGGCCCCGCTGTTGTGCGCTCAATTGCAGGTCGGCGGCAATCTGCACCGCCAGCGGGCCCAGCAGGTACCAGACCATGAAGCTGAGGTCGAAGTACAGGAACGCGGCGAACAGCGTGGGCACATGCCCGGATTTCCAGAAGCTGGTACTCATCGAACACCTCACTCGGTCATGCAACGGAACGAAAAAGACGCCGCCACCCGCTCCACGGCTGTGGAGGGGCGAGCGACGTCTTTGTCGGAATTTAAGTGGGGCAACCGCCGTTGGTTACCGGTGCGTTTTGTTCAGCAAGAGATGGGCCAACTGTGCCTGGGCAGGGTGGCCAGGCAGTGCACCGGCCCCCTCAGCCGAGCATCTCGTGCATGGCGATGATCTGCTCGGCCACCTGGATCAGCTTCTGTTGGCGGCTCATGGCCTGGCGGCGCATCAGGGTGTAGGCCTGTTCTTCGTTGCAGTCTTTCATTTTCATCAGCAGGCCCTTGGCTTGCTCGATACGCTTGCGTTCGGCCAGTTGCTGGTCCCGTGCCAGCAACTGGGCGCGCAGGGCCTGGTCGCTTTCGAAGCGAGCCATGGCCACGTCCAGAATCGGCTGCAACCGCGCCGCATGGATACCTTCCACGATATAGGCACTGACCCCTGCCTGGATCGCCTGGCGCATTACCCCGGGGTCGTGTTCGTCAGTGAACAGCACGATCGGTCGGGGTTGGTCACGGCTGACCAGCACCACATGCTCCATCACATCGCGGTCCGGTGAATCGGTATCGATCAGCACCACGTCCGGGCGCACCGTTTCGACGCAGGCGGGCAGGTCGATGGTCAGGCCTGGGGCTTCGGTGACGTCGAAGCCGGCCTCGGTCAAAGCGGCCTTGAGGCGGCCTAGTTTGCTCTGGGTGTCGTCGATCAGCAGGATGCGCAGCATGGTCGTCCCCCCTTACCTGCCAACCTGGGCGTCGGGCAGATCGCCCAACGCATGCAGGCTGAAGCTACGGGCATAGCCGTAGGGGTCGCTGCCGTCCCAGCGGCTACCGTCTATCAGCAGGCTGCTGCGCATTGGGTGCGCCGGGCATGCCACGCCCAGGCTCTGGGCGGCCTCGGTGTACAGCGCCACGTGCTGGACCTGGCCCGCGACCTGGAGGTAATCCGGGTCTTCGCGCAGCAGGCCCCAGCGGCGAAACTGGGTCATGAACCACATTCCGTCGGACAGGTATGGGAAGTTGGCTCGGCCCTGGTCGAACAGGCGCAGGGCGTGCGGGTCTTGCCAGTGGTTGCCCAGGCCGTCGTGATAGTGGCCGAGCAGGCGTGGCTCGATGCTGGCCAGCGCGGTGTCCAGGTAGGCGCTGCCACTGAGCAGTTGCGCGGCGCTGCGGCGGTTGTCCGGGTTTTGCTCGATGAACCGGCTGGCAGCGAGGATCGCCTTGATCAATGCACGCGCGCTGTTGGGGTATTGTTCGGCGAAGGCGCGGGCACAGGCCAGGACCTTTTCCGGGTGGTCCGGCCAGATCGACTGGCTGGTGGCCAGGGTAAAGCCCTGGCCTTTGGCTACCGCGTCGGCGGCCCACGGCTCGCCGACGCAGAAGCCGTCGATGCGCCCGGCCTGGATGTGTGCGGCCATCTGCGCAGGCGGTACGACTACGCTGTCGACGTCACGCAATGGGTGGATGCCTTGGCTGGCCAGCCAGTAATACAGCCACATGGCGTGGGTGCCCGTGGGGAAGGTCTGGGCAAAGGTCAGCCGTGGGCCATGTTGGTGCACCAGCCGCGCCAGTGCTTCAGGGTTGGTCACGCCTTTGCGTTGCAGGGTTGGGGACAGGTTGATGGCCTGGGCGTTCTGGTTCAGCCCCATGAGCACGGCCATGTCGCTGCCCGGCACGCCACCGATGCCCAGGTGCACGGCGTAGACCAGCCCATACAGGCAGTGCGCGGCGTCCAGTTCGCCACTGACCAGTTTGTCCCGCAGGCCGGCCCACGAGCCCTGGCGCTTGAGGTTGAGGGTCAGGCCGTGCTGCTGGGCGAAGCCCTGGGTGGCGGCGACCACGACCGAGGCGCAGTCGGTGAGGCCCATGAAACCGATGTTGAGGCTGGGTTTCTCCGGCGCGTCGCTGCCGTTGACCCAGGCCAGGGGCGTTGCTCGGGGTGCAGTGTTCACAAGGTTCCTCGCCCATACTGATAAGGCTGTGGGCAGTTGGGGTGCAACCGATGTGCCATTTACGCGACCACCTCGCCCCATGGCCCCACGATGTGCTGTCATGCCGGCGCCGCGCTGGCTATAATCGCCCCCTCACTCACCCTGAGCCTTGCCCGCCCATGTATACCCTGGCCCGCCAGCTGCTGTTCAAGCTTTCCCCGGAAACTTCCCACGACCTGTCCCTGGACCTGATCGGTGCCGGTGGCCGTCTTGGCCTAAACGGCATGCTGTGCAAGCAACCGGCGGCGTTGCCGGTTTCGGTCATGGGCTTGAACTTCGCCAACCCGGTCGGCCTGGCCGCCGGCCTGGACAAGAATGGCGCGGCCATCGACGGCTTTGCCCAGTTGGGCTTCGGTTTCGTCGAAATCGGCACCGTCACGCCGCGCCCGCAGCCGGGCAACCCCAAGCCACGGCTGTTCCGCCTGCCACAAGCCACCGCCATCATCAACCGCATGGGCTTCAACAACCTGGGGGTCGATCACCTGCTGGGTCGTGTTCGTGCGTCGCGCTACAGCGGTGTGCTGGGTATCAACATCGGCAAGAACTTCGACACCCCGGTCGAGCGCGCGGTCGACGACTACCTGATCTGCCTGGACAAGGTGTACACCGCTGCCAGCTATATCACGGTCAACGTCAGTTCGCCGAACACCCCGGGCCTGCGCAGCCTGCAGTTCGGCGATTCGCTCAAGCAACTGCTCGATGCCCTGGCCGAGCGCCGTGAGCAGCTGGCTGCTGCACATGGCAAGCGCGTGCCGCTGGCGATCAAGATCGCCCCGGACATGAGCGACGAAGAAACCGCCCTGGTGGCGGCTGCATTGATGGAGTCGGGCATGGATGCGGTGATTGCCACCAACACCACGCTGGGCCGTGAGGGTGTCGAAGCGCTGCCGTATGGGGGCGAGGCAGGTGGCCTGTCAGGCGCGCCGGTGCTGGAGAAGAGCACCCATATCGTCAAGGTGCTGGCGGGTGAGCTGGGTGGCAAGTTGCCGATCATTGCCGCCGGTGGCATCACCGAAGGGCGCCACGCTGCCGAGAAGATCGCTGCCGGGGCGAGCCTGGTGCAGATCTATTCGGGCTTCATTTACAAGGGGCCGGCACTGATTCGCGAAGCGGTGGATGCGATCGCGGCGATGCCGCGCTAGTTTGGCGCTTTGCCAGCCCATTAAAAAGGGCCCCTTGAAGGGGCCCCTGGGCCTACGCCCGCCGCCCGATTGGGGCGTGCATGTAAATCGAATTCAGTGTCCTCGATCAGCCTACGGCGTGATTTTCGTTGAGTCTATGGATGCCAGCGGTGCCAGTCATTCCGTCCCAGTTATCGCCGCGACCTTCACGCCAGCCGTTGATCCAGGCTTGGCGAACAGAAGGAAGATTGAACGGGCAAAGTTCGCGGGATTTGCCGGTGACCCCGTATTGGTAGCCACGTGAATATGCTCTTTCCAACGGATCACGCTTAAGTCTTCTCATAGGGTGTTGCCCTCACTTGTTGACTGTAATGTCCCGTCGGCCTCTCCGAGGCCGGGCAGAGTCTTTCTGCCGGTTTGCGCTCGCTGCCGGCGTCGCGAGCTGAATGTGCCGCCTCGTTGCGAAGCGGCCTGAGACCAGTTCTATCGAATGCGAGTCACGGTGTGAATGATCGATTTGTCATAAGGACGTAACGTTTGTGAGGGTGTGGGGATAAGTAAAGAAATGCGACTCAACCTTGTTTAGCGTTGAGCCCGCTACGATCGGGGTTTTCCGATCATTGACGTCATTTTGCCAGCGTCACTCAAGGAACAGAGAAATAATTTGAAATGCGACGAAGGGTCACACAGGGCTCTACGTCGCCAGAATTTTTCGTACTGCCTGATGATCTAAGCTGTCTTTGCCACCCGGCAAAGTGCAGATCTGTCAGGTGGCCCGGCCCGCTGCGGCACACGTTGTGCCCAATCGGCCACCTGCACGCCTGCTGGAAAGGCGTGCGGGCAAACATCGCGGGGCGATGCGTCGCCTCGTCAGTCAATAGCCCAAGGCTCTGGAATATTCATGTCGGACCGTTTCGAACTCTACCTCACCTGCCCCAAAGGTCTTGAAGGCCTGCTTGCCGAAGAGGCCAAAAGCCTTGGCCTGGACGAAGTGCGTGAGCACACCTCGGCCATCCGCGGCGCCGCCGACATGGAAACCGCCTACCGCCTGTGCATCTGGTCGCGTCTGGCCAACCGTGTGCTGCTGGTGCTCAAGCGTTTTTCCATGAAGAACGCCGACGACCTGTACGACGGCGTGCACGCCGTCGACTGGGCGGACCACCTGGCGGCCGATGGCACCCTGGCGGTCGAGTTCAGCGGCCATGGCTCGGGCATCGACAACACCCATTTCGGTGCGTTGAAGGTCAAGGATGCTATCGTCGACAAGCTGCGCAACCGCGAAGGCCTGCGCCCGTCGGTGGAAAAAATCGATCCTGACGTTCGCGTGCACCTGCGCCTGGAGCGCGGCGAGGCGATCCTGTCCCTCGACCTGTCCGGGCACAGCCTGCACCAGCGTGGCTATCGTCTGCAGCAGGGCGCCGCGCCGCTCAAGGAAAACCTGGCGGCCGCTGTGCTGATCCGCTCCGGCTGGCCGCGTATTGCCGCGCAAGGTGGTGCGCTGGCCGACCCGATGTGCGGTGTAGGTACGTTCCTTGTGGAAGCCGCCATGATTGCTGCCGACATTGCGCCCAACCTCAAGCGTGAACGCTGGGGTTTCAGCGCCTGGCTCGGCCATGTGCCGGCGCTCTGGCGCAAGGTGCATGAAGAAGCGCAGGCACGGGCCCAGGCTGGCCTGGCCAAACCCCCGCTGTGGATCCGTGGCTACGAGGCCGACCCGCGTCTGATTCAGCCGGGCCGTAACAACGTGGAGCGCGCAGGCCTGGGGGACTGGGTGAAAATCTACCAGGGCGAGGTCAGCACCTTCGAGCCGCGCCCGGACCAGAACCAGAAAGGCCTGGTCATCAGCAACCCGCCCTACGGTGAGCGCCTGGGCGACGAAGCCAGCCTGCTGTATCTCTACCAGAACCTGGGTGAGCGTCTGCGCCAGGCGTGCATGGGTTGGGAGGCTGCGGTATTCACCGGGGCGCCGCAACTGGGCAAGCGCATGGGCATTCGCAGCCACAAGCAGTACGCGTTCTGGAACGGCGCGTTGCCGTGCAAGCTGCTGTTGTTCAAGGTGCAGCCTGACCAGTTCGTCACCGGTGAGCGCCGCGAGGCACCGGCCGACACCCGTGAGGTCGGCCAGCAGGTGCCCGTCACCAGCGAGCCGGCACGCCTGTCGGAAGGGGCACAGATGTTTGCCAACCGCCTGCAGAAAAACCTCAGGCAACTGGGCAAATGGGCCCGACGCGAGCAGGTCGACTGCTATCGCCTGTACGATGCCGACATGCCTGAGTATGCCCTGGCAGTCGATCTGTACCACGACTGGGTACACGTGCAGGAATATGCCGCACCACGCTCGGTGGACCCGGACAAGGCCCAGGCGCGCCTGCTCGATGCCCTGGCGGCCATCCCGCAGGCATTGGGCATTGCCCCGCAGCGCGTGGTGCTCAAGCGCCGCGAGCGGCAAAGCGGTACCCGCCAGTACGAGCGTCAGGCTACCGAGGGCCGTTTCCAGGAAGTCAACGAAGGCGGCGTGAAGTTGTTGGTCAACCTCACCGATTACCTCGACACCGGCCTGTTCCTCGACCATCGCCCGATGCGCATGCGTATTCAGCGCGAAGCAGCCGGCAAGCGCTTCCTCAACCTGTTCTGCTACACCGCCACGGCCACCGTGCACGCGGCCAAGGGTGGCGCGCGCAGCACCACCAGCATCGACCTGTCGAAAACCTACCTGGACTGGGCGCGGCGCAACCTGGCGCTCAATGGTTATTCCGAGCGCAATCGCCTGGAGCAGAGCGATGTCATGGCCTGGCTGGAAGGCAACCGTGACAGCTACGACCTGATCTTCATTGACCCGCCAACCTTCTCCAACTCCAAGCGGATGGAAGGTGTGTTCGACGTGCAGCGTGACCATGTGCAGTTGCTGGACTTGGCCATGGCCCGCCTGGCGCCCGGTGGCGTGCTGTATTTCTCCAACAACTTCCGTAAGTTCCAGCTGGACGAACACCTGATGGCACGCTACGCCGTGGAGGAAATAACGGCCCAGACCCTGGACCCGGATTTCGCCCGCAACAACCGCATCCACCGCGCCTGGCGCTTGCAGCTGCGCTGAGCCGACGGGGTACATTGCGCGGGTAGTGGCCAATAGCTATAACTTGGTTCATGGCTGGATAATCCGCAGGACGCTGACGTGACGAGACGGGTGTATGTCAAAGTGTGGCGTGCTTGCGCGGGTGCCTGGCCTGCGCGCAGAGGCGATGTCCGCCTGGGTGATGGCCTTGATTGCGCTGCTGGCCGGCGGCCTGCTGACGGCCGCCCTGGCCCTGGCCACGCAGTCGTTGTACAACCAGCAGCTGCGCCAGCGCTTCGAGTTGCTGGCGGGAGAGCGCTTGGGCCGCATCGCCGAGCGTTTTGCCGAACAGCAGCAGCGCCTGGATGGGCTGCGCTGGTTTTTCAGCTATTCCGATGAAATAACCCCCCGGGAATTTGCCGGTTATGCCCGGCCGCTGCTGCACCGTACCCAGACCTATGCCTGGGCCCCGCGCGTAGAGGCCGCGCAGCGCGCCGTGTTCGAACGCCAGGCCAGTAACCTTGCCGGCCCGGGCTTTATGATTCGCGATCAGGACCCGCAGGGGCAGTGGCGCCGCGCCCCTGCCCGCGACCTGTATTTTCCCGTGCTGTATAGCGCGTCAGGCACCTTGCCGGGGCTGCCATCTGGTCTCGACCTGGCCGCGCAGGATGCAGCCCGGGCAGTGCTTGCGCGGGCGCTGGTGCCGGGGAGCATGGCGGTGTCGCAGCCGCTGAAGTTGAATGCCAGCGAACCGGGCGTGCGCGGACTGATGATGGTGGCCCCGGTATTCGCCGTTGCCACGCCCCACGGCGCGGCAGCGGGTTATGTGCTGGCCCTGTTGAGCATGCCCGAGCTGATCGGCGATGGCCGGCCAGTGGCGCCTGACGATAACCTGGTAACGCGCCTGGTTGATCCGTCCGGGCGGCAGGGCCCAGAAGTTCTGTACGACTCCAACAACCCCGTGGCGCCCCTGTCGCTGGTCAGCGATCAGGTGTTGCACCTGGCGGACCGCCAGCTGCTGCTGAGTATCCGCCCCAGCCTGGCATTCCTGCAGGCCAACCGTTCTTCGGCGGTGCTGGCAGTCGGTGCACTGGGCGGTTTGCTGAGCCTGCTGCTGAGCGTGCTGTTGTTCAACCTGTTCAGCCAGCGTCAACGGGCCTTGGCCCTGGTTGCACAGCGCACCGCAGCGCTGCAGGTCAGCGAACAGTCGCTGCGTGGCACCCACAACCAGCTGCGCAGCGTGCTGGATGCCGCGACCCAGGTTGCGATCATCGCCACCAACCTCAAAGGGGTGGTCAGCACCTTCAATGCCGGTGCCGAAAGCATGCTCGGTTACCCGGCCAGTGAAGCCATTGGCCGCCTGCGCCTTGAGCAACTGGTGCTGGCCGAGGAGCTGAGCCAGCGTGCCCATGCCTTGAGTTTGCGCTTTGGCCGCGCCATTGCGGGGGGCCATGCACTGTTTGCCGAAACCGTATACGAACAGGGCGCCGAGCCAGGTGAGTGGACCTTGGTACGCGCCGACGGCAGCCAACTGGTAGCCAACATGCTGGTGACCGCCATGCTGGACGACCAGGGTTTATGGGTGGGTTACCTGGCCATCTGCATCGACGTCACCGAGCGGCGTCGGGTACATGAGGCATTGGCTGCGCGTGACCGGTTGCTGGAAAAACTCAGTGCCGAAGTACCGGGCGGCATCTACCAGTACAGGCTGGATGCAAACGGCCATTCGTGTTTCCCCTATGCCAGCAAGGGGCTGTACGACATTTATGAGCTTGACCTGCAGCAGCTGCGCGAGGATGCCGCCGCAGTGTACGAGCGCATTCACCCTGATGACCTGGAGCGGGTGAGCCGTTCGGTGCGCTACTCGGCCGAGCACCTGACGCCATGGCGCGAGGAGTACCGCGTGTGCCTGCCCCGGGCGGGCTTGCGCTGGGTGCGTGGCGAGGCAACGCCGGAAGTGGGCGAGCAGGGCTGCACCTTGTGGCATGGCTACCTGACCGATATTTCCGATCTCAAGGGTGTGGAACACGAATTGCGCAGGCTGTCGGTGACCGATTCACTGACCGGCATCCATAACCGCCGTTACTTCCAGGAACGGCTGAAAAACGAGTTGGAGCGTGCCCAGCGAGATGGCCAGGCGCTGGCGGTGATCATGCTCGACATTGATCACTTCAAGCGCATCAACGACCGTTTCGGCCATGCGGTCGGTGACCGGGTGCTGCGTAGCCTGTGCCAGCGCATCGGCCAGCGCTTGCGGCGTACCGATGTGTTCTGCAGGCTGGGCGGGGAGGAGTTCATGGTGCTGTGCCCGGGCACTGATGCCGAGCAGGCGCGTGTGCTGGCGCTGGAGCTTTGGCAAGGCGTGCGCAATGACCCGGTAGACGGCGTGGGCCAAGTCACCGCGAGTTTCGGCGTGGCCGGGTGGCGGCCGGGGGAGGGCGCCGACGCGTTGCTGTTGCGCGCCGATGCCGGGGTTTATGCGGCCAAGCAGGCCGGGCGGGACCGGGTAGAGGGGGAGTGATCGCGCGCTAGGTGCCGGCCACGGCATCTTCAGCGCCTGTGAGATCGAGCGCCGCCCGCGCGGCGCATCGCGAGCTGCGCTCGCTCCTACGTTTGTTTCGGGCCAATTATTCCTGTGGGATTTGTGCGCGAACGCCTTGGCGCATGCCTCATTATCGCGCTGTACAAACAAGGCGGTCGCGCGCACCTGGCACAGGGGTTACTGGCCCGAAACAAACGTAGGAGCGAGCGCAGCTCGCGATGCGCCGCGCGGGCGGCGCTCGATCTCACACGCGCTGCATATCTTGTGGCAAACACCTGTCAGCCCCACCGCCCCTGCACCCAGTCGCTGTGCATCAATTGGCAGCGGTGCTGCCGGCCAGCTTCGGCTGGCGGTACAGGTCCAGCAGCACCTGGTCCAGCACCTGCGAGGCACCCCATGGTTTCGGGTCGTTGAGGATCGCCGCCACTGCCCAGGTGTGGCCATTGCTGTCGCGGCTGAAACCGGCTATTGCGCGCACCGTGTTCAGGGTGCCGGTCTTGATGTGCCCTTCGCCGGCCATGGCGGTGCGCTTGAGGCGCTTGCGCATGGTGCCATCCATGCCCACCAGCGGCATCGAACTCATGTATTCGGCAGCGTAGGGGCTCTTCCAGGCTGCCTGCAGCATCTCGGCCATTTCCCGGGTGCTGACGCGCTCGGCTCGCGACAGGCCAGAACCGTTTTCCATCACCAGGTGCGGCGCGGTAATGCCTTTTTTCGCCAGCCACTGGCGTACCACGCGCTGTGCGGCACGCGCATCGTCGCCATCGGCATCGGTGCGGAACTGTGCGCCAAGGCTGAGGAACAACTGCTGGGCCATGGTGTTGTTGCTGTACTTGTTGATGTCGCGGATCACTTCGACCAGGTCTGGGGAGAAGGCACGTGCCAGCAGGCGGGCACTCTTGGGCACGTTCTCGACACGGTCGCCGCCCTGGATGGTGCCGCCCAGCTCGTTCCAGATGGCACGTACGGCACCGGCCGCGTAAGTCGGGTGGTCAAGCAGGGCCAGGTAAGTCTGCGAGTTGCAACCGTCACCCAGTTGGCCGCTGACCGTCACACTGATGCCGTTGGCCTGAGGCACTGGGTTGTAGCGCACATCGCCACTGCATTGTTTCGAGGCCACAGGCTTGACCTGGTTGTCGATGCGGATGCTGGCAATCGGTGGCTCCACCGCAATGGTGACCTTGCCTCCATCGTTGCGGGCAACAAAGCGCAGGGCCTTGAGGTTGACCAGCAGCGAGTCGGGCTTGACCAGGAACGGCTTGTTTTCGTCACCGCCGTCGTCGTTGAACTGGGGCAGGTTGGGTTGCACGAAGTGGCTGCGGTCCAATACCAGGTCACCGGTGACGGTGCGCACACCATTGGCGCGCAGGTCACGCATCAGCAGCCACAGCTTTTCCATGTTCAGCTTGGGGTCACCGCCGCCTTTGAGGTACAGGTTGCCGTTGAGCACCCCGTTGCTCAGGGTGCCGTCGGTGTAGAACTCGGTCTTCCACTGAAAGGTCGGGCCAAGCAGCTCGAGGGCTGCGTAGGTGGTAACCAGTTTCATGGTCGAGGCCGGGTTTACCGACACGTCGGCATTGAACACGGTGGGAACACCGGGGCCATCCAGGGGCAGCATGACCAGCGACAGTGCGGTGTCTTGCAGTTTGTTGGCTTTGAGCGCCTGCTGCACTTTGGCAGGCAAGGTGGTGTTGACGGCTGCGGCTTGGCTGGGCAAGGCGAAGGGCAATAGCAGGCCGGCGAGTACGAGGGGACGAAGCGTTTTGATCATGGTGAGCAAATACCCTGCAGCGAGGGAAAAGGACATTGGGGCTGTAAGCGATGATGGCCCCACGAGCTAAAGAAACCGCATTATGCCCCAAGCGTAGCGACGATGCGCCACGTTCGACGGAAAACCATCGCCAATAAAAAGGCCACCTCGAGAGGTGGCCTTTCTTCGATCGAACCGGGCTGAGGGTTACTCAGCCTTGTTGATCGGCTTTTCCGGGTACCAGGCGTCCAGCAACGGGCTGACTTCGATCTTGGTCAGTTCGCTGCGGCCTTTGAGCCAGGCTTCGACGGCGGCGCGTTGTTCTTCGCTGACCGAGCCGCGTTTGACCGAGCACACCAGGCCGTAATCGTCACCGCCTACATAATCCAGGCCGTTGGCGTCCATGGCTTCAGCCAGGAACGCGTCGAGGAAAGCATCGATTGCCTGGTCATCCAGATCTTCCTTGAATTCCAGGTTCAGCTCGAAGCCCAATTCCTGAAACTCGTCGACACACAGCTTCTTGCGCAGACGACGGGAGCGGTTTGTGGCCATGAAACAATCCTCTTAGGTAATAACGCCGCGCAGTCTACCAGTTAACACGCGTGGCTGCCTGCCTGAGTGTCGGCGGGTGGCGCCAACTCCCTGGCCAGGGCGCGCTCCACCCGGCGCATGTGGCGTGCCAGTGCCTGGCGCTTCAAGCGTAGCTGGGCAGGGGTGAGGGTGCCGGCTTCCAGCGCTTCGCATGCCGCCATCAGGGCGGGTGCCTTGAGCATGCGTGCGGCGCTCAGCACCTTGTGGGCCTGGTCGGCGATGGCCGTGCTGTCGTGCTGCGGGTCCAGCGCCATCAAGCTGAGCAGGTCGGCCTGCAGGCTCTGCAGTAGCGCTTGCAGAAAACGCTGGCGGTCGTCGGGTGCTGGCCCGGTCACGGCCGCCAGGCCGCCCAGTTCGTACAACCTGTTCGGGGGGCATTGCTGGCGGCGCGGGTGAATGCCCGCCAGGCACTGGCTGAGCGTACTCAGGCTGATGGGCTTGAGCAGGCAGTCGTCCATGCCGGCGCTCAGGCATTTGCGACGGACCTCTGGCTGGGCGTTGGCGGTATAACCCAGGATGGTGCAGCGCGGCCGCTGGCCATGGCGTTCTTCGGTGCGCACCGCGGTTGCCAGCTGGTAGCCGTTCATGTGCGGCATGTTGCAGTCCAGCACCAGCACGTCGAAATCACCGGCGCGCCAGGCGGCCAGGCCTTCCCGGCCATCCCGGGCGCTGGCATGCTGCAGGCCCAGATAACCGAGCTGCTGCGCCATCAGTTCCAGGTTGGCCGGGTGATCGTCGATCACCAGCACGCGCAGACCGGGGTCGGGAACGTCCAGGCATTCCGGCAACTGGGCGGGTTGCGCTGCAGCATCGACCCGTTGCAACGGCATCTTCAGGCGCACCTGGGTGCCGACATCCTCCAGGCTCTTGATGGTCAGGCTGCCCCCCATCATGTCGCACAGGTTGCGGCAGATGGCCAGACCGAGCCCGGTGCCCGCACGGGCACCCTGGCTGTGCGGGTTGGCTTGGATGAACGGGTTGAACAGGCGCTTCAGGTCGTCGGCATGGATGCCGATACCACTGTCGCGCACCTCCAGGTCCAGCATTGCAGGCCTGCCAGGGGCTTCGTCCAGCAGGCTGACGCAGATGCGTACCTGGCCATGCTCGGTGAACTTGATGGCGTTGCTCACCAGGTTGGACAGCACTTGCTTGAAACGCAGGGGGTCGAGCAACGCGTGGCAACGTGCGGCCGGTTCGATGATCACTTCCAGCGCCAGGCCTTTTTGCCGTGCCTGGCCATCGAACATGCGCCCCACCGACTCGACCAACGCTGCCAGGTCGACCACCTCGGGGGCCAGCGACAGATGCCCGGATTCGATGCGCACGATATCGAGAATGTCACCGATCAAGCCCAGCAGGTCTTTGGCCGAATGGTGCGCCAAGGCCAGCGCGCTGCGGTCCACCCACCCTTGATCGGCGCGTTTGACCGCCAGTTCGAGCATGCCGATGACCGCATTCATGGGCGTGCGGATTTCGTGGCTGATGGTGGCCAGGAAGGTGCTTTTGGCGCGGTTGGCATCGTCGGCCTGCTGCTTGGCCTGGCGCAGTTCCGTGACCAGCTGGCGGCGGTCGCTGATGTCGATCCAGCCGCCGATGATGCCCTGTACCTCACCCAGCGAATCACGGTAGGGCAGGATCCAGTGGTAGATGGTCATCTCCCGGCCCTTGATCCGCAACGGGCGGTCCATGATCAGGGGGGAGCCGGCGGCCATCACTTTGTGGTAATCCGCCTGGATTTGCCGGGTCTGTTCGGCGTCGGCGAACAGGCTGGCGGTCAGCTGTTTGCCGATAACCTGCTCGGAGCGGGCCTGTACCGCCTCCAGATAGCTGTAGTTGCAGCTTTGCAGGCGGCCATCGCGGTCGCGCACGTACATGGGGTGAGGGGTGCCGTTGAGCAGTGCGCGCATGAATGCCAGTTGGTCGTTCAGCGCCCTTTCGGCGCGCTGGCGCTGACGGATCTGCAAGCGCAGGCGGGCGTTCCAGAGCAACGCCAGCAGAAGCAGCACCGCCGTGGCCAGTACCACCTGCAGCGCCAGCCGGCGGTAGCTCTGGCTCTTGCTGTCTTCGTGCGGGCCAAAGCTGCGCCAGCGGTTATTGATGACACCCAGTTCCTCGGGCGAAATGCTCTGCAGGGCCTTGTCGAGAATCGAGGCCAAAGCCGGTGAAGACGCGTTGGTGGCCATGGCGTAGTTGGCGGGCTCGCCGCCGACCGAGGTGCGGATGACCAGGTCTGGGTTGCTGGCCAGGGCGTGGTTGGCATCGATCAGGGTGGTGATCACCGCATCGACGGCGCCGCTGTTGAGCAATGCCATGGAGTAGAACGCGCTGGCGCTCTCGACCCAGCCAATGTGCGGATAATGCTGCGGCAACGTGGCATGCATGGCGCTGTGGCGGGTCACGGCGATGCGGTGGCCCTGCAACTGCTCCAGGGACCCTGGGGCCGGTTTGTCCTTGCGGCTGACCAGAACATAGGCGCTTTCCAGGTACGGCCGGCTGATCTGCAGGTCCTTGTCGACCAACCCGGCAATGGCCAGGGCGGCGATCACGTCGGCGCGGCCATCCTTCAAGCGGGCGATCATGTCGGCAATGCCACTGGCCCGCTGTACCTCGAAGCGCAAGCCGGTGCGCAGGCGAATGAGCTCCAGCAGGTCAGCAGTGATGCCGCGAAAATGCCCTGAGCCGTCGAAGTAGGACAGGGGCGCAGCGGTGTCGTCAATGGCCACACGCATCACGGGGTGCTGTTGCAGCCATTGTTGCTCTGTTGCGCTCAATTGCAGGTTGCGGTCGGTCAACAGCAGGTCGCTGCCGGCGCTCCAGCGTTTGAAGATACTGGCGCGCATGGCGGGGGGCTGGCTATCGAGGATGGTATCGACCAGTTCCCTCAGTACGGTGTCCTGCTGGCGCAGGGCAAAGCCGAAGCCGATGGCTTCGTGCTTGCCGAAGTTGGCCATGCGCAGGCGCGGCAGGTGGCCGCGGTTGAGCTGGTAGTGGGTGGAAATGGTGTCGCCGATGAACACGTCGGCCTGGCCGAACGCTACGGCATTCAACGCCTGGCTGGAAGACTCGAACGTCAGCAGCTCGGCCTTCGGGTAGGCGTTGAGCATTTCTGCCTCGGGCAGGTAGTGATAGAGCATGCCCAGGCGCATGCCGGCCAGGCCTGTGTCCAGTGCCCGCGTTTCGTCTTCGCGCGTGACCAGCACCGGCTGGTCAACGGCATAGGGGTGCGACAGGGCCAGGCCGTCGCTGGCCGCTTCGTAGCCATTGGCGCTGCCCAGCAGGTCGATGTCGCCTTGCCGGAGTGCTTCTACAGCGGCCTGGCGGCTGGGAAAACGCAGCACGCGTACCGGCAACTCCAGGGCCGTACCGATCAGGTTTGCATATTCGGCGGTGAGCCCCTGGTAGTCATGGCCGCCACTGGAGATGTCGAACGGCGGGTAGTCGGGGGCCGATGTTCCCAGTACCAGTTCCTGGCGCCCTGCAAGCCATTGCCGTTGCTCGGCGGTGAGTTGCGGTGGCGCTGGCCTGGCCGATGAACGCGCCAGGAGCGTGTACGATGCAGTTTCGGGGTGGGTGCCCAGTGCCGCGCTGCTGAACAGCAGCAGCGCGAGCAGCAGGCGGGCGAAAGGGCGGGCCATGAACATGCTCAGACCAGCGCGTTGCGCTTGGCCATCTCGATCAGGTCGACCAACGTACTGACCTGCAGCTTTTGCATGAGGCGCTTCTTGTAGGTACTCACGGTCTTGCTGCTGAGGAACATGCCCTTGGCAATTTCCTTGTTGCTGCGCCCTTGGGCGAAGAGTTGCAGCACCATCAGTTCGCGATCATTTACCTGGCGGAAAAGTTGCAGGTCGCTCGTGGTTACCTGGTCATGCTTTATTGCCTGGCTGGGGAAGTAGTTATAACCGGCCAGCACGGCCTTGATTGCACTCAGCAGTTCACCGAGGTCCTCCTGCTTGCACACATAACCGGCAGCACCCGAGTGCATGCAGCGCACGGCAAACAACGCCGGGGCCTGTGCAGTCAGCACCAGCACTTTCATGGGCAGCGCCATGGCCTGGAAGCGCGCAAGCACCTCCAGCCCGTCTAGCTTGGGGATGCTGATGTCGAGGATGACCAGGTCGGGGTGGCTCTCGCGGATCATCTGCATCGCGTCCACGCCATTGTCCGATTCACCGACAATCTTGTAATTCTGGTTTTCCAGCAGCATGCGGACGGCAAGGCGGATGACCGGATGATCGTCAACAATAAATATGGAATGCATGTTCAACTTGCCTGCGGTCAATTGTGGGTGACAGGCGGCACCTTATCGCAGTTGGAAGTCAACGGGCATGCAAGGAAGGGCTGTTTGCCCCATATGGGAAATGGCTTACAAGATAAAGCAAAACGGGCTACGAGATAATCGTGCGCGACCCAATGTCAAAGTGCATTTGGTAACTTTTCGTTGGCAAATTAAACGTGTTGTTTAATTTGCCCTCGGTATATGTAGGAAGTTTCCTGTAACCCAGGTGCAGCACCGGCACGCTGGCCGGTCTGCACCGCCATGGCTCAGCCCGGGCCCGAGCGCCCGGTCATTTCCCTGGCCATTTCGCTGGCGTAGCTGTCGGTCATGCCGGCGATGAAATCGATCATGCGCAGGAACGCGTTGTACAGCGAGCCGTGTGGGTCTGGTGCACTGTTGCCGAGCAGGTCCATGACGCGCCGGCTCTTGAACGAGGGTGTGCGCCCGCCGTGTTGTTCGAGCGCCGCGCCGCAGAAGGTATTGAGCAGGATTTCCAGTGTGGTGTAGGCGCCGATTTCGTGCAGGGTCTTGCGCTTGTCCTGGAAGATCTTGTTGCGCGCAATGTCTTTGGCCTGCAGCACGCAGCGCTTGGCCGGGCCGTGCATGTGTTCGACCAGGTCGCCTGGCAGTTGCCCGGCCAGCAACGCTTGCTGCTGCTCGACAAAAGCCTGGGCGGCAGCGTTGGTCAAGTGCTCGATGGCCTTGCCACGCAGGATGGCCAGCTTGCGCCGGCGAGAATCGCCGGGGCCCAGCTGGCGATAGGTTTCCGGCAGATCGTCGCCGACCAGGTCGAGCAGCAAGGCTTCGACTTCGCCGTATTGCAGCAAGTCCATCTCCAGGCCGTCTTCCAGGTCGATCAGCGCGTAGCAGATGTCGTCGGCCGCTTCCATCAGGTACACCAACGGGTGGCGCGCCCAGCGCTGGTGCTCCAGCTGTGGCAGGCCGAGCTTGCGGGCGATCTGTTCCAGCAGTGGCAGCCCGCTTTTGGTAATTGAACAACCATTTCTTATATTGATGGCGGAGTACCTTCAAATAGGTGTTTTTCGGAAAAATTGTTCTTTAGATTCAGTATTTTAGGGTTCGATGCTTAAGTGGATAAAGTGCTGCTAAGTGTATTTTTCTGTTCATATGGTCAGGATTTTATGGCCGGGATTAGATGTTCGAGAGCACCTGATGACTTTTGATATTGATGGCCTTAAGCTATTGGTGTTTCGTGGGGCGGGTGATGCGGGCTAAGCCTGCTAGAACTCCGTTGGTAAGATGCCTTTTGAGTAGCTCGTCGGTAGTATCTAAATGCCTATTACACATAATCTTTCAAAAATATTCACTCAGACACTTGAGCAAGCTGTAGGGGCTATAGCAGAGATGAAGTGCTAGGTCGTAATGTTAAGATGCTCGTTCCTTTAGGAATGCAGTCTAAGCACGATGACTATATAAATGAAAATCGCCGGACGGGTATCAATAAAATTGTAGGTACTACGCGAGAGGTCCCGATTCATAGAAAGGATAGCTCTCAGCGGTGGGGAGCTATGTCGATCTCTCGTGTCGAGAGTGAAGGGATGGTTGTTTATACTGCATTTGTGAAGGATATTACTGATAGGCGTAAAGAGCGTCAGCGTACCAAGCTTTTATCACTGGTTGCGAATGAGACAGATAATGCAATTGTTATTACCGACCATGAGTGGAAAATTGTCTTTGTAAATAAGGGTTTTGAGCGTATTTTTGGCTATTCTTCTGAAGAGGTTGAAGGGTTAAGGCCTGCTGCTCTAATAGTGCCGCATTTGAGTGATGAAAGAATTCAGGCGGTCCACTCTAGATTAAAGGCTGGTTTGTCTTTTAAGGTTGAAGAGTTAACGCGGCTTAAAGATGGCGAGCGTATATGGTCAAATATTGCTATTAGTCCAATTTTGAGTGCGAGTGGCGATCTTGTTAATACTGTTACTGTGCTTGCTGATGTGACAGGCTCAAAGATACATGAGGTTATTCAAAGTGCTATATTGGATGCCATGGTGCGGGAGAATCCTCTAGAGGAGGTAATGGATCTGGTATGTAGGGAAATTGAATTTGTTGAGCCTGATATAAAGATAGCTGTTATACAGATTGATGAAGATGGGGTCATGCATCCGCTGGCGGCCCCCAGTCTTCCGGTTGAGTATGCAAGGCTATTAGAAGGGATGCAAGTGAAACATTGTGTCGGCTCTTCAAGCAAGGCTGCTTACTATGGTGAGCCTGTTGTTGCGGAGGATATTGAGCAAGATCCAGTATGGGAGGGCCTGTCAGAAGAGTTTTTGAGGTTTGGAATTAAAAGTTATTGGTCTACGCCTATCAAGAATACAAAGGGAAGTGTTGTCGGTGTACTTGTTTTTTATTACTCGGTGCGTAGGGTTCCTTCAAGCCTTCATGAAATGATGATGGAGGTTGCTTCGCCGCTTTGTGCTCTTGCGATAGAGCGTGAAGAAGATAGAGAGAACATACGGCAGTTAGCGTTTTATGATAGCCTTACCGAGCTTCCCAATCGCAGTCTATTGCATGCTAAAGCCGACCATGCTTTGGTTGATGCGAGGAGATCAAAAAGCTCAATGTCGGTCTTGTTTATTGATTTGGATCGATTTAAGCAAGTTAATGATTCACTTGGGCATCCGGCTGGTGATGAGTTGCTTAGGGCCGTTGCTGAAAGATTACTATTTAATCGCCGGGCGTCTGATATTGTAGGGCGGCTGTCTGGAGATGAATTCGTTGTGGCTCTACCAAACTGTGGTAGTGAACATGTCACTGAGATTGTTGAGGAAATAAGAAAGTCTATATCAAGGCCGATTAATATTGGTGGGGTTATTTTGTCTCCATCCGCCAGTATAGGGGTTAGTGTGTATCCTCAAGATGGTCATGATATGGGTACTTTGATACATCGTGCTGATATGGCTATGTACCAAGCGAAAGGAAGTGGGAGAGGCAGGTTTAGTTTCTTTAGTCCTGAGCTGAATCAATTGGCTCTAGAAAGGCAGGAGTTGGAAAGTGCATTGCGTTTGGCAATAGATGGTGGCGAGCTTAGGTTGCACTATCAGCCGCAAGTTAATGTAGATGATGGGACGCTCTATGGTGTTGAAGCTTTGGCTAGGTGGCGGCACTCAAAGTTTGGAGAAGTTTCTCCTTCGAGATTTATTCCTCTTGCTGAAGAGTGTGGGCTGATAGGGGATTTAGGTGCTTGGGCTGTAAGGGAGGCCTGTCGTCAGCTTGCAAGTTGGAGGCGGAAAGGGCTGAAAATACCTGCCGTTTCTGTGAATTTGTCGCCAAGTAATTTTCATAACTTAGATCTTGGTGGGATGATATTGAGGACTCTAGGGCAGCATGATTTAAAGGTCGGCGATTTGACATTGGAGCTTACGGAGAGTGTTTTGCTTGATACAAATCCTAATACTATGAAGGTGTTGGGTGATGTCAACTCAAAAGGGATTAAGTTGGCGATGGATGATTTTGGTACGGGCTACTCTAGTTTAAGCTATCTTAGGAAGCTTCCGATTCAAGAGCTAAAGCTAGATAAGAGCTTTGTTCTTGATTTGGAGAAAGATGAGATAAGTAGGGCACTTAGTGAGGCTGTGCTTAGGATAGGTGATAGTTTACATTTAAAGGTCGTCGCTGAAGGCGTTGAAGAGGCGGGGCAATATAAGGTTCTCAAGGAGCAGGGTTATCATGTTGCTCAAGGTTACTTTCTTTCAAAGCCGCTTGCTCCTAGAGAATTAGAAGAGTGGGTTTCCAATCTCTATAAATAATTTAATTTTTCGAGTGGGTGATGGTATGTTTTTCAAGGTTAGGGATTTAAAAGAAAAGCTTGCGGAAGTTAGTGAGAAGCTTTTTTCGTTGGAGCAGGTTAGGAAAAGTCTTGACGATGAGATGTTAGTGCTTCGATTAGATTCTCAAGGTGTTATTATGGAGGGTAATGATAATTTTTTACGTGAAATGATTTATTCGGTTGAAAAATTGGTTGGGAGGCCAATTTTTGACTTGGTTCCAGCTTTTGCTCGGAGTACAGATCATTTTAATCGTATGAAGAATGCGGTTCAGTCTGGGAGTCATTGGGTTGGTGCTCTTCAAGCTTGTAGGGGGAATGGGGAGGAGGCATGGTTGCGTGTGATTATTCAGCCAATTAGAAGTTCAATGGGGGTGCTTTCTCATCTCTCAGTGTATGCCACTGACCTTACTCGAACTATTGCAGAGTCCTGTGAACATGAGAATTTGATTGGGGCTTTGCAGCGTTCAACTGCAGTTATTGAATTTGATCTTGATGGGATAGTTTTAACTGCAAATGATAGATTTTTAAGTGCAATGGGTTACAGCTTGGAGCAAATAAAAGGAAAGCACCACAGGATTTTCTGTGAGTCTGCAGAGTCTTCCTCTCAAGGGTATGAGGATTTTTGGGAGAGACTTCGAAGGGGGGAGTTTGTGGCGGATCGCTTAAAACGTATAGATAGTTATGGTCGGGTTGTGTGGCTGGAGGCCTCGTATAATCCAGTTTCGGACTCTTATAAAAGATTGTATAAAGTGGTTAAGTTTGCAACTGTCATTACTGAGCAAGTTAACCGCGAGCAGGCAGTGTCTGAGGCGGCCGATATAGCTTATGGTACTTCGAGGAATACTGATGAAAGTGCACGGCGTGGTAGTGGAGTGGTTCAGGATACAGTGAGGGTAATGCAGGAGCTGGCTGCTCAAATGGAAGCGGCTGTAGAGGGTATTCGTGCACTGGATCAGCAGTCCCAACTGGTTGGTGGGATTGTAAAAAGTATTGGGGGAATTGCTGATCAGACTAATTTGCTTGCACTCAATGCGGCGATTGAAGCGGCAAGGGCTGGTGAACAAGGGCGGGGGTTTGCTGTAGTTGCTGATGAGGTAAGACAGCTTGCATCCAGAACTACGAAGGCGACGAAGGAAGTTGTCGAAGTGGTTTCTAAAAACCAAAAAATGGCGGAGGAGGCTCTTCGAATCATAGAGCAGGGTAAAATGCATGCAGTGCAAGGTCTTGAGCTTTCCGCTGAGGCAGGAAATGTTATATGTGAAATTCAGGAGGGGGCTCAAAAAGTGGTTGAGGCGGTAGGACGTTTTGCTAATAGGTTGGGTAACTGATTGGTCTTGTGAGTTTGTGTTTTGCTGATATCAATGGCTAATGATTTTTTTGTGTGTTGTTCCTTCGCCCGGAGGTGCTATGGACAGAATGAGTTGGGATAAGTTGTTGAATACTAGTCGATTAGGTGGACGCCCCCCGAAGTCGGAACTTGGTCGTTCACCCTTCCACTCAGACCATGATAAAGTCATTTTCTCCGGTGCGTTCAGACGCCTTGCAAGAAAAACTCAGGTACATCCTCTGGCGACCAATGACCATGTACATAATCGCCTTACCCATAGTTTAGAGGTGGCTTGCGTAGGTAGGACGCTCGGGGTCCGAGTTGGGCAGGAGCTTTTGAAGGAAAAACTAATTTCTGATTTCTATTCAGCTTCGGACATTGGCGATATCGTACAGACTGCATGTCTTGCTCACGATATTGGCAACCCGCCGTTTGGACACACAGGTGAAGAGGCCATACGTCATTGGTTCACTAATGATGTAGGTGCGAAGATGATTGAGCACTTGCCTTTCAATGAAGCTACTGACTTCCGTAGATTTGAAGGGAACGCCCAAGGGTTCCGGGTGTTAACAACCTCAGAGTATCATCCGTATGATGGGGGGATGCGTCTAACTTATGCATCTTTGGGTGCTTTTATAAAGTATCCATGGATGGCACGTGATGCAGTTAATCAGTTGCGACCTATTAAAAATAAATATGGTGTTTACTGCTCGGAACTTGGTTTTTTCGATGAGGTGGCGGATGCGACGGGGTTGTTAAAGCTTGGTGATGGCTGGCGTTGCCGCCATCCATTAGCTAACTTGATGGAGATTTCAGATGATTTTTGCTACGCCATCCTTGATCTGGAGGATGGTGTGGAGATGGGTATCCTCGAATGGGATAAGGTTTTTGATATTTTGTGCCTTGTTCTGGATGAGAAGCAACGGGACCAATTGGCCAAAGAAACGCAGGGAATGAAAGTTGGGCGTAGGTTATCGATGGCTCGCGGTAAGGTTATCTCTGCATTCGTAGATGCAGGGGTGGCTGCTTTTATGGGCAATTATGATGAAATTATGGCTGGCAAGGCTCTTGGTATATTTGAACTGTGTAGCAGTAATGTGCGTGATTGCGTAAATGCTGCCAAAATTCTTGCACGCGAGGAAATTTTCCAACATCCGCGTAAAGTTGAACTTGAAATAGGTGCGTACAGCACGATATCAACGTTGTTGCAAGTTAGCTGTTCGGCTGCTCTGAGTTTTGCTAGGAATGGCGGAGTCGCTGATTCAAAGACCAAGCGGGTAGTCGATTTAATGGGGCTTGACTTGGTTGCTATAAACGCCTGCGAAAATGTTTCAAAGGACTACTCCGCGATTATGCAGGTTCTGGACTACGTGAGTGGCATGACTGATAACTACGCCATGCATTTGGCTCGACAGTTTAGTGGTATGGGCGGTGAGCGAATTTAGGTGGATTGGCTCTCGCCAATGGTGGTATGCTCAAGTTCAGCAAAGCCCTCCTTATTCTTTTTTTGATTATCAAGTTTAGTTTTCATGCCAAAATAGTTGCACTTATAACTTTTTGGCTGTTGATTTTCAAAAAATGTCATTTTTGGCTGTTTACTATAGCCACAGCTCGCTCTGATAACTGCCGAACTTGTGCTTCTTGTAGCCCAGGGCGTCGGCATGGCGGGCGCTCCAGGGGTATTTGAGGTAGGTGCCGAGGGTGGCATAGGTCAACCGGGTGCCACCGTCGAACTGGTGGTACTCCAGTTGCGTAAGCACGCGGAAGCCCTGCGCATTGCCCTCGAAATTGAGGAAGTCGGCACGCTCGTCATCACCCATGTCGTCCAGCCACCCGCGCCCGGCCGCCTGCTGGAACCAGTGACGTATGGCGTCTTCGCCAGAATGGCCGAATGGCGGGTTGCCGATGTCGTGGGCCAGGCAGGCCGACTGCACGATCATCCCCAGGTCGCTGGGCGCGCACCAGTCTGGCAAGCTTTCGCGCAGGGTTTCACCCACGCGCATGCCCAGCGAACGCCCCACGCAACTGACTTCCAGCGAATGGGTCAGGCGCGTGTGAATGTGATCGTTACTGGTGACGGGGTGCACTTGGGTCTTGCGCCCCAGGCGGCGAAAGGCGCCCGAGAAAATGATGCGGTCGTGGTCTTTGTGGAAGGGGCTGCGCCCGAGTTCTTCGGCGCTATACAGGGCTTTGCCCAGACGTTCGCGGGTGAGCAGGGTGTGCCAGTCCAAGGCGCGGTCTCCAGGGGGTCAAAGGCTATAGCTTCTGGTGTGCTGTGCCTGCGCGCAAGTGGCAGGGGCAACGCTGGCCGCTGGCATGCATTACCCGCGAACGGCCGGTGGCGGCACCGACACATTCGCGGTCGAGCCTGCGCCCATGCACCGCCTTCAGCGGCGACGGCTACCTTGCAGGTACAGGCGCACCAGCGGCAGCAGGCTGGTGCCCAGGCGCACAAGCCTGCCCAGGTTGCCGCTGCGCACGCCCTTGCCGGTCATGAAGCCCAGGGCTACCACAGCGCCAATACCCCACAGCGGCGCGTGTTTGATGCCCAAGCCGTCGTGCAGCGAGCTGCCCATGCCGCGCATGCGCTGCAACGGTGCCAGCAGTTGCCCGGATTCGTGGCGGATCTCCTGGCGGTGCATTTCCATGCGCAGGCGCAGCAACGCCTTGCGCAGCTCGCGTGGGTTTCGTGTGTTCGGCAGTTGTGGCAGGTTCATGGCAACAAGCGCTCCCGGTCCTTGGCGAGTTCTTCGAGGGTGGCGTTGAAGGGGGATGACTCGTCGAACACCGCTGCCTTCAACCGTACACCGCAATACAGTGCAGCCAGGCTATAGAACACGCACAGGCCGATGATGCCGGCAAGGCGATAGCTGTCCCACAGCAGCACCAGTAGCAAGCCCGACAGTGCAGTGAGCAGCAGCAGGGCGAACACCAGTGCCAGGCCGGCGAACAACAGCAACCTCAGCGTGCGGCCTTTCTGCTCCTGCAGCTCGATACCGAACAGCTCGATATGGCTGTGCAGCAGCCCCAGCGCGGCTGCGCCCAGGCGCCTGCCCGATGCGCCGGCGCCGTTGGCTTCGTTCTCCATGGGAACCCCTTAACGCCGGTTGGCCAGCAGGCCGATCAACAGGCCGACGCCGGCAGCGATGCCGATGGCCTGCCATGGGTTTTCCTGTACGTACTGCTCGGCGCTGCCCAGCGCAGCCTGGCCGCGGTCGCGTACCGACTCCTGGGTCAACTGCAGGGTCTCGCGGGCCTGGGCCAGGCGCTCGTGAATCTGCCCGCGCAACTCCTCGGCCTGGTCGCCTGCCAGGTTGGCGGTGTCGGCCAGCAGCTTTTCGGTGTCGCGCACCAAAGCCTGGAAGTCAGCCATCAATATCTCTTGTGCAGTCTTTGCCGAATTGCTGGCCATGTGTCTCTCCCTGTCGATGAATGTTGGTAGTTCGAGTGATAGCAGGCGCGGAAGGTTCAAGTGACCGTACACCCGCGTGTGCTGGTATGCGCCTTGCTATGTGTTTGCC
Source organism: Pseudomonas sp. MB-090624 (assembly GCF_003205245.1). Lineage (NCBI taxonomy): Bacteria > Pseudomonadati > Pseudomonadota > Gammaproteobacteria > Pseudomonadales > Pseudomonadaceae > Pseudomonas > Pseudomonas sp. MB-090624. Next base: position 49,366 of record NZ_QJRK01000043.1, read on the forward strand.
ACGTTGCGGGGCACCTCAGGCTGTTCTTGCGCCGATTCGGGGCGCCCACGCGGCGAATATCGATAAACCTTAACGCAATCCTCGACAAACCCAAGAAAAAACCACGCAGGTCGCGCCCACGCAACTGAAACAGGGTGACGGCTGGCACCGATTCGGTGCAGGGATGCAGGTTCTTGAACTGTCCTGGTGCCTTTTTCAGCAGGTCTGCCTATTTCATGGATAACATGCACAGCGCGATGGACTCCCTGGTCCACGGTTCCAACACCCTGTTCCTTCTCATGGGCGCCATTCTGGTGCTGGCCATGCATGCCGGCTTCGCGTTCCTCGAAGTGGGCACCGTACGCCACAAGAACCAGGTCAATGCCTTGTCGAAGATCCTCAGCGACTTCGCCATTTCGGCGCTGGTGTATTTCTTTATAGGCTACTGGATCGCCTATGGGGTCAACTTCTTCCAGCCTGCTGCAACGCTGGCTGCCGACCATGGCTACGCGCTGGTCAAGTGCTTCTTCCTGTTGACCTTCGCTGCAGCCATTCCGGCGATCATTTCCGGGGGCATCGCCGAGCGTGCGCGTTTCGTGCCGCAACTGTGTGCCACCGCACTGATCGTGGCATTCGTCTACCCCTTCTTCGAGGGTGTGGTGTGGAACGGCAACCTGGGCCTGCAAGCCTGGTTGCAGGACCGCTTTGGCGCGCCGTTCCATGACTTTGCCGGCTCGGTGGTGGTGCATGCCATGGGCGGCTGGCTGGCGCTGGCGGCGGTGCTGCTGCTCGGCCCGCGCCGCGGTCGCTATCGCGATGGTCGGCTGGTGGCTTTTGCGCCCTCGAGCATTCCCTTTCTCGCCCTGGGCTCGTGGATCCTGATCATTGGCTGGTTCGGTTTCAACGTGATGAGCGCCCAGACCTTGGAGGGGCTCAGTGGCCTGGTGGCGATCAACTCGTTGCTCGCCATGGTTGGCGGCACGTTGTCGGCGTTGCTGGCAGGGCGCAACGACCCTGGCTTCCTGCATAACGGGCCGTTGGCCGGGTTGGTGGCGGTTTGCGCCGGCTCAGACCTGATGCACCCGATCGGTGCGCTGGCTACCGGCCTGGTGGCGGGCGGGCTGTTCGTGTGGACGTTCACCGCGGCCCAGAACCGCTGGAAAATCGACGACGTGCTGGGTGTTTGGCCGTTGCATGGCCTGTGTGGCGTGTGGGGTGGGGTTGCCTGCGGCATCTTCGGCCAGGCGGCACTGGGCGGCATGGGCGGCGTGAGCCTGGTCAGCCAGTTGCTGGGGAGCCTGATGGGGGTGGTGGTGGCACTCGCCGGTGGTTTTGCCGTGTATGGTGCGCTGCGCGCCGTGCATGGCCTGCGCCTGAGCCATGAACAGGAGTTCCAGGGCGCCGACCTGTCGCTGCACCGTATCGGCGCCACCAGCCAGGATTGAAGGTGCACGATGGCCGTGGTGGTCCTAGAATAGGTTTCTCTGCATGCTACATCGGGACCCGCCCCATGCTGCCTGAATGCCAACTGTTCGGCACCCTCGGCTGCCACCTGTGTGAAGTGGCCGAGTCGGTGCTGATGCCCTTCGTCGATCATGGCCTGCTGGTGGAGCTGGTCGATGTTGCCGAAAGCCAGCCTTTGTTCGAGCGATATGGGCTGGTCATTCCGGTGCTCCGGCGCTGTGACAACGGTGCCGAGTTGCACTGGCCGTTCGATGCCGAGCAGGTGGTGGCGTTCCTGGGGCAATGACACCGACAGGGGAGGTACAACCCTGCTCCATGGCAGGTGATGCGCGCTGATGATCAGGCGCCGGCGCACCAGTGCCGGTGCCCCTAGCCATCATCGGAACCGCTTGCCATGTTGATCACACCACATTTCACCCTCGCTGAACTGACCGTTTCCCAGCTCGCGGCCAGGGATGGGTTCGACAACACCCCGCCACCTGAAGCCAGGGCCAACCTGCAACTGCTGTGTTGTGCGCTGGAACAGGTGCGCGCGCTGTTCGGAGTGCCCATCATTGTCAGCAGCGGCTACCGTAGCGAGAAAGTCAACCGCTTGATTGGCGGTGCCACCAAGAGCCAGCATGTCCAAGGGCTGGCGGCTGACTTCACGGTCATCGAGGTCAGCCCGCGCGAGACCGTGCAACGGATCAGCGAAAGTACGGTGCCGTTCGATCAACTCATCCTGGAATTCGACAAGTGGGTGCACCTGTCGGTGGCGCGGGGCACCCCGCGGCGCCAGGTGTTGACCATCCGAAAGGGCAGCGGCTATCTGGCGGGGCTGCAATGAAGCGCATTGACTGCGACGCGAGGATGTTCGTATGCTGTATATAAATACAGTATCGAGGTAAAGCCATGCTCAACGTCGAGCAACTCAAGTACAGCGTCAACCGCATGCCTGTGGAGCGGGTGGCCGACGCCGTTCTGGAACTGCGCCTCGAGGGCCTGGTGACCGATGACCGCACCCCCTTCGGCAAGGTGCACTTCAATACCTGCTTTGCCGAGATCGAAGCCTTGTTCCAGCGGGCCGGCTACCACCGTGGGCTCGATGTGGTCGGGTACCAAGGGGCGCTCTACGCACTTTACGACCCTGGCCGCTGGGAGCCGGTGCAGGTGCTGCGCTGGTTGAAGGAGCGCAGCGAAGCGCTGGCCCAGGCTGGTTGATGGGGCGGGGTTGGGTGATAATGCGCGGCCGTGCCTGTTCCGAGCCCTGCCATGTCCACGCCGTTCGACCCCGCCCGCCAGCAAGCCAGCACCGTGTGCCTGCCACCCGGTCACTGGGCAACGGTGCTCGATTGCCTGTGTGACCATTTCAAGGCCATCGACCGTGCCCAGTGGCTCGACCGCTTTGCCAGGGGGCGGGTGCTGGACGCCCAGGGGCAGGCAGTGGCTGCCGAGCTGCCTTACAAACCGGGCATGCGCTTGCACTATTTTCGCGAAGTGCCGAACGAGCGACCGATCCCGGTGCAGGAGCACGTGCTGCACGTGGACGAGCACCTGGTGGTGGCGGACAAGCCGCATTTCCTGCCGGTGACACCGACTGGCGAGTACGTTGAGCACACCTTGCTGCGCCGCCTGATCCGCAGGCTGGATAACCCTCACCTGGTGCCGTTGCATCGCATTGATCGGCATACCGCCGGGCTCGTGCTGTTCTCTGCCAACCCGCATACGCGTAGCGCTTATCAGCGGCTGTTCCCCGAGCGACGTATCGACAAGCGCTACCAGGCCATCGCGGCCGCTTTGCCGCAACACGCGTTTCCGTTGGTGCACAAAAGCCGCCTGGTGCATGGCGAGCCCTTTTTCCGCATGCATGAGGTAGAGGGTGAGGCCAATAGTGAAACCCTGGCCGAGGTGCTGGAGAAGCGTGGAGCGCTGTGGCGGTACGGGTTGTCGCCGGTCACCGGCAAGACCCACCAGTTGCGGGTGCACATGGCTGCGTTGGGCGCGGGCATCAGCAATGACCCGTTCTATCCGCAGTTGCTCGACACCGCAGACGATTACCAGCGGCCATTGAAACTGCTGGCGCAGAGCCTGCGTTTCACCGACCCGTTGAGCGGCGAAGAGCGCTATTTCGAGAGCCGCTTGAGCCTGGACTGGTAACCCTGCCTGGGCATGCGTTGCCAGCCAGGGGCTGCTGTGCAACCCCTCGCGGCGCGCAGGTCTGCGGTCAGCGGTTGAAGCGCTCCACAAGTGAGTACTGGCTCCCGGCCGTAGTGGTCAGCTCTTCGCTCAACAGCGCCGAGTGCTGTGCCTGCTCGGCGGTCTGGTCGGCCAGTTCGGCGATGGTGCTGATGTTACGGCTGATCTCATCGGCCACGGCGGTCTGCTCTTCGGTCGCGGCGGCAATCTGGGTCGCCATGTCGGTGATGTTGGCGACCGCTTCGCTGATGCCGACCAGCGCTTGGTCAGCCTGCATCACACGATCAACGCCTTCCTGCGCCTGACGGTGGCCGGTTTCCATGGTCAGTACGGCGTTGCTGGCGGTTTGCTGCAGCTTGGCGATCAGGCTGTGGATCTGCCCGGTGGACTCGGCGGTGCGTTGAGCCAGCTGGCGCACTTCGTCGGCCACTACAGCAAAGCCACGGCCCATTTCCCCAGCCCGCGCCGCCTCGATGGCGGCATTCAATGCCAGCAGGTTGGTCTGGTCGGCAATGCCCTTGATCACATCGACGACACCGCCAATTTCGTCGCTGTCCTTGGCCAGTTGCGTGACGGTCTGGCCGGTTTCGCCCACTGCTGTCGACAGGCGTTCGATGGCCTCGCGGGTTTCCCCGGCAATCTGCCGGCCTTGGCTGGTCAGGCGGTTGGCTTCCTGGGTGGCATCGGCTGTGCGTTGCACGTGGTTGGCAACTTCCTGGGTGGTCGCGGCCATCTGGTTGACGGCGGCGGCGACCTGTTCGGTTTCGACCCGCTGGCGTTCCAGCCCCGAAGAGCTCTTGTGTGCCAGGGCGTCGGACTGCCGCGCCTGGTCGCTGAGGTGCTCGGCGCTGTCCTGCAAGCGGGTCAGGCAGGTTTTCATGCGCGCATCCTGGCTGAGCATGGCCATTTCCAGGCGGGCCTGCACGCCACGGCTGTCGGTGTACATCTGCGCGATCAGCGGGTCGGAGGTGGTCTGTTCAGCCAGCCGCAGCAAGCGCTTGAGGCCGCGTTGCTGCCAGCTCAGGCCAATCAGCCCAAGCGGTACGGAAAGCGCGGCGGCCAACGCGAAGCCCCAGGAATGGCCCAGCCAGTTGCCAATCAGGAAGCCCGCCTGGCTGATCAGGATGAACGGCAACCAGTCCTGCAGCACCGGCAGCCACTTGTCACGGCGCGGTACCGGCGGCTTGCCCTGGTTGATGCGCTGGTACAGCGCCTCGGCGCGGCGGATCTGCTCGGCGGTGGGTTTGACCCGCACAGACTCGAAGCCGACCACCTGGTTGTTGTCGAAAATCGGTGTGACGTAGGCGTTGACCCAGTAGTGATCGCCCGACTTGCAGCGGTTCTTGACGATACCCATCCACGGCTGGCCTTGCTTGAGGGTTTGCCACATATGGGCAAACACCGCAGGCGGCACGTCGGGGTGGCGCACCAGATTGTGCGGCGCACCGGTCAGTTCTTCGCGGGTGAACCCACTGATGTCGATGAAGGCATCATTGCAGTAGGTAATCACGCCCTTGGCGTTGGTGGTGGAGATCAACCGCTGCTGGGCAGGGAAAGTCCGTTCTCTCTGGGTAATCGGCTGGTTGTTACGCATGGGGTGATAGTCCGCAGGGCTTTGGATGGGTATCGGCAAGCCACCGGGATTATTGAGTGATTATTTAACATGCGTGACAAAAGGTGTTCGATTTTGGTGCAAGGGTGCCTGAGCAATCGAGCGCCGTGTGGGCGGCGCTCGATTGGCAGGTGTCGCAGGTTTTCCAGTGCGGCTGCGCCCTCAACCCGCAATCAGCTGGCGCAGCACATAATGCAGAATTCCGCCTGCCTTGAAGTATTCCACCTCGTTGACGGTATCGATCCGGCACAGCACCTCGATCTGTTCCTGCTGGCCATCCTCGCGGGTGATGCGCACCTGTAGCGGCATGCCAGGGTGAATCGGTGCGCCGTCCAGCCCCAGCACGTCGATCTGCTCCTTGCCGGTCAGCCCCAGCGCCTTGCGGTCGTGCCCGGCCGTGAACTGCAGCGGCAGCACGCCCATGCCCACCAGGTTGGAGCGGTGGATACGCTCGAAGCTTTCCGCCAGCACTGCCTTCACGCCCAGCAGGTTCGTGCCCTTGGCCGCCCAGTCGCGGCTGGAGCCGGTGCCGTATTCCTGCCCGGCAATCACTACCAGCGGGGTTCCTTCCTGCTGGTAGCGCATGGCCGCGTCATAGATCGACAGTTTTTCACCCGAGGGCACGTGCAAGGTGTTGCCGCCTTCCTCGCCCGCCAGCATTTCGTTGCGGATTCGGATATTGGCGAACGTACCGCGCATCATCACTTCATGGTTGCCGCGCCGCGAACCATAGGAGTTGAAGTCGCGTGGCTCCACACCTTTTTCGCGCAGGTAGCGCCCCGCTGGGCTGTCGGCCTTGATGTTGCCGGCAGGGGAAATGTGGTCGGTGGTCACCGAGTCGCCCAACAGCGCCAGCACGCGGGCGCCGCGGATGTCGGTGATGGCCGGTGGCGGTCCGCCGATGTCGTCGAAGAAGGGAGGGTGCTGAATATAGGTGGAGTCTGCCTGCCACACGTAGGTAGCGGCCTGGGGTACCTCGATGGCCTGCCACTGGGCATCGCCGGCGAACACTTCGGCATATTGCTTGTGGAACATGGCCGTGTCGACCTTGGCCACGGCCGCCGCGATCTCCTGCTGGCTGGGCCAGATATCGCGCAGGTACACCGGTTGGCCGTCCTTGCCCGTACCCAGCGGGTCACGCGTCAGGTCCACGCGCACACTGCCGGCGAGCGCATAGGCCACGACCAGCGGCGGCGATGCCAGCCAGTTGGTCTTGACCAGCGGATGAACGCGCCCTTCGAAATTACGGTTGCCCGACAGCACCGAGGCCACGGTGAGGTCAGCGCTGGCAATGGCTTTCTCGATGGCTTCATCCAGCGGGCCGGAGTTGCCGATGCAGGTGGTGCAGCCATAGCCAACCAGATCGAAGCCCAGCTCGTCGAGGTAAGGCGTGAGCCCGGCGGCCTGGAAGTAGTCGGTGACCACCTTGGAGCCCGGTGCCAGCGAGCTTTTCACCCAGGGTTTGCGTTGCAGGCCTTTTTCCAGGGCTTTCTTGGCTACCAGCCCGGCAGCCATCATCACGCTGGGGTTGGAGGTATTGGTGCACGAAGTGATGGCGGCGATCACCACGGCGCCATCGCGCAGGGTGTGGGTCTGGCCTTGGTGGCTGTAGTCGATCTCGCCGGCCTGGTCGGCATTGCCAACGGCCACGCCGCCACCCCCTTCACTTTCCAGGCGGCCGACTTCCTTGGCCAGCGGCTTGGGTTGCAGTTCGATGAAGTGGTCGAAGGCCTGGCTGACCTGGCCCAGTGCGACCCGGTCCTGCGGCCGCTTAGGCCCGGCCAGGCTGGCTTCGACGTCGTGCATGTCCAGCGCCAGCGTGTCGCTGAACAGCGGCTCGTGGCCGGGCAAGCGCCACATGCCTTGGGTTTTGCAGTACTGCTCGACCAGTTGCACGGTCGCTTCTGGCCGCCCAGACAGGCGCAGGTAGTCCAGGGTGACGTCATCGACTGGGAAAAACCCGCATGTAGCGCCGTACTCCGGGGCCATGTTGGCGAGGGTGGCGCGGTCGGCAAGCGGCAGCTCGGCCAGGCCGTCGCCATAGAACTCGACGAACTTGCCGACCACGCCTTTCTTGCGCAGCATCTGGGTCACGGTCAGCACCAGGTCGGTCGCAGTGATGCCCTCGCGCAGCTTGCCGGTCAGCTTGAAGCCGATCACTTCCGGGATCAGCATCGATACGGGCTGGCCGAGCATGGCCGCCTCGGCCTCGATACCGCCGACCCCCCAGCCGAGCACGCCCAGGCCGTTGATCATGGTGGTGTGCGAGTCGGTGCCGACCAAGGTGTCGGGGAAGGCATAGGTGCGGCCATCGGCTTCACGGGTCCATACCGTGCGGCCCAGGTATTCCAGGTTGACCTGGTGGCAGATGCCGGTGCCCGGCGGTACCACGCTGAAGTTGTCGAAGGCGTTCTGGCCCCAGCGCAGGAAGGCATAGCGCTCGCCGTTGCGCTGCATTTCGATTTCCACGTTCTCGCTGAAGGCTTGCGTTGTGCCGTAGCGGTCGACCATCACCGAGTGGTCGATCACCAGGTCGACCGGTGACAGCGGGTTGATGCGTTGTGGGTCGCCGCCGGCCTTGGCCATGGCGGCGCGCATGGCGGCCAGGTCGACCACTGCCGGTACGCCGGTGAAGTCCTGCATCAGTACGCGTGCGGGGCGGTACTGGATTTCGCGGTCGGAGCGCCGCTCGCCCAGCCATTGGGCGAGGGCGCGCAAGTCGTCGCCGGTCACGGTTTTGCCGTCTTCCCAGCGCAGCAGGTTTTCCAGCAGCACCTTCAGGGACATGGGCAGGCGTTGCAGGTCACCCAGCTGGCGGGCGGCTTCGGTGAGGCTGAAATAGTGGTAGGTCTGGTCGCCGACCTTGAGCGGCTTGAGGGTGTTCAGGCTATCGAGCGAGGGCATTGCCAACTCCTTCTGCGCCGGTGCCCGGCATTGAATTGCGGTTTGCCGGTAGCACCGTTATGTATCGGCCCGCACGGCACGGACCTGGCTGAAAGGTCAGGTTAGACCGGTTTAGGCCACCTGACCCTTTTCTGGACCGGCGGGGCGTGTCGCAGGTTCCGAACTTCCTTTATCATCGCCGCCCTGCCGGCGCCTGTGACGCGCCCGCCGTAGTGGAGTGAGAGATGAATACCCTGTTCATGCATTGCCGGCCCGGTTTCGAGGGTGAGGTGTGCGCCGAGATCAGCGAACATGCCGCCCGCCTGGGTGTCGCGGGCTATGCCAAAGGCAAGCCGCAAAGTGCCAGCGCCGAGTTTGTCTGTAGCGAGGAGGGCGGTGCCGAGCGGTTGATGGGGGAGCTGCGTTTCAATCAGCTGATCTTCCCGCGGCAATGGGCCCGGGGTGCGTTTGTCGAGCTGCCGGAAAGTGACCGTATCAGTGTGCTGCTGGCGCAGTTGGCTGGTTTTCCGGTGTTCGGCAGCCTGTGGCTGGAAGTGCTGGACAGCAACGAGGGCAAGGCGTTATCGACGTTCTGCCGCAAGTTCGAAGTGCCTTTGCGCAAGGCCCTGGAAAAGGCCGGGCGCCTGGTTGACGACGCCAGCCGCCCACGCTTGCTGCTGACCTTCATCAGTGGCCGGCGGGTATTTGCGGGTATCGCTGCAGCCAACAACAGCGCGTTGTGGCCCATGGGTATCCCGCGTCTCAAGTTCCCCCGCGAGGCGCCCAGCCGTTCGACCCTCAAGCTGGAAGAGGCCTGGCACCAGTTCATCCCGCGTGAGCAGTGGGAGCAGCGCTTGGGCGATGATATGACCGGCGTCGACCTGGGGGCTTCGCCGGGAGGGTGGACTTACCAGCTGGTGCGTCGTGGCATGTTGGTGACGGCTATCGATAATGGGCCGATGGCCGAGAGCCTGATGGATACCGGCCTGGTCCAGCACCTGATGGCCGATGGTTTTACCTGGCAACCCAGGCAACCGGTGGACTGGATGGTTTGCGATATCGTCGAGAAGCCGGCGCGGACGACTTCGCTGATCGAAACCTGGTTGGGTGAGGGGCTATGCCGGGAGGCGGTGGTCAACCTGAAGTTGCCGATGAAGCAGCGTTATGCCGAGGTACGGCGGCTGCTCGAGCGCATGGAGGCGACGTTCAAGGCGCGCAAGGTACGGGTTTCGATTGCGTGCAAGCAGCTGTATCACGACCGTGAGGAAGTGACATGCCATTTGCGGCGGCTTGATCTGAAACCTCGTTGAATCGGTGCTTGGTGCTTGAGGGTGGGGCCGATGGGAACGAATACCTATGCGGTGTAAACGCCCACGTTGTTGCAGAGCTTGAAATCCTGGGCGCAGGTTTTGATAGCGCGAAAACTCCAGCTGCGATAGCGACGCATAGTCACCTTTTCGCCCTTACGGCGAGTCACTTTTTGTCAAACGCGACAAAAAGTAACCAAAAAACGCTGCGCTCCCGTCATCCGGCCCCTGCGCT
>NZ_QJRK01000044.1:0-58435 GCF_003205245.1 Pseudomonas sp. MB-090624
CCGTATGCCTATCTCAAGGATGTACTGACGCGGCTGCCGACCCAACGGGCCAGTGAGATCGGACAGTTGCTGCCGCATCAGTGGGTGCCGGCCTGACTTACGCAAGGTGAGTTCGCCGGACGCTTACAGTTAAGCGTTACTGGGGCTGCTTTGCAGCCCTTCGCGGGCACGCCCGCTCCCACACGTTTGGCGCTGAACTCGAGAAATGCGCGACCCCTGTGGGAGCGGGCGTGCCCGCGAAGGGTCGCAAAGCGGCCCCAAATTACTCAACTGACTGGCATTGGCCAGAAGGCCGGTTTAGAGAGCTTCCAACGCACTCAGCGGAATGCAGTGGAGCTGGATGTGGTGCGGAGACAGGAATCGAACCTGCGACCTTCGCGTTACGAGTGCGCTGCTCTACCGACTGAGCTACACCGGCGTGTAGCGCAACGTACCACTGCTCGCACCTGTTACGCAAACCCCTGTTTCCACTACTTTATTGCCCTGCCCTCAGGCCCCCTTGCAGCCCTTCGGCGCCAGGTCTTCTTCGATGTCGGTGGTGCACGCCCAGCCCGTTGCCGAACGGGTCAACGTCAGGGCCTTGCCCAGCACGGTGGCCGGTGCGTCCACCAGGGTGCACACCAGGCTGCCGCTGCTATCGGCCGCCTTGCCGTTGGCGGTAATCGCGCAATGGGCCGTTGCCGGCTGGCCGCCCAGTTCGGCTACGCCGGCTACATCCTTGCCGTCGTTCAGGCGCAGGTCCATCGCCGTTTTCAGGGCGCTGATTTCCAGCAAGCCGGCCGCGGCCTTGGAGCGGGCCTGGTGGTTGGTGTACATCGGTAAGGCGATGGTCGCCAGAATGCCGATGATCGCCACAACGATCATCAGTTCGATCAGGGTGATACCGCGTTGCCCTTTCATGAACAGTTTCCTTTTTGATACGCGTACTCGTTAGGGTCAATCTCGCCCCAAGCGACAGCGGCGCAGTAGGCCTGAACAGTCACCTTTTGTCACCCCTGCCTGCTTGGGCTTCATCATCGCTGAACTACTCTAGTGAGCATCATGGACGCGCGCCCTGGCATAGGCGCGGCAAGCTGTTTCCAGGCTTGTCGCACGGGCAACAAAAGGACCTTCGCATGACCACTACCCCCCCCCTCTACAGCTGGCACGGCACCGACGCCAATGGCGCGCCGGTCAGTGGCCAAACGCCTGGGCCCAGCCCGGCCCATGTACGTGCCGGGTTGATTCGCCAAGGCATCAACGTGGCCAGTTTGCGGCCGGCCAGCGGGCTTGGCCTCAAGCTGCCAAAGCGGCGGGAAAAGGCCGACCCGGCAGGTTTCAGCCGGCAGTTGGCGACCTTGCTCAAGGCCGGGGTGCCGCTGTTGCAGGCGTTCGAGGTGATGGGGCGCAGTGGCTGTGGTGCTGTCCTGGCTGCGCTGCTGGTTAGATTGAAACAGGATGTAGCTGCGGGCCTGGGGCTGGCGAATGCATTGCAACGCCACCCGGGCTGGTTCGATGCGCTGTACTGCAACCTGGTACGGGTGGGCGAACAGTCGGGCACGCTGGACCGGCAGCTGGAGCAGCTGGCAGGCATGCTGGAACAGCGGCGGGCGCTGCAGAAGAAGGTGCGCAAGGCGATGGTCTACCCGTTGCTGCTGTTGCTGACCGGGCTGGGTGTGTCGGCGGTGTTGTTGCTGGAGGTAATACCCAGGTTCGAGGACATGTTCGCAGGCATGGGCGCGCAATTGCCGGCATTTACCCAGTGGGTGATCGACTTGTCCACAGGGTTCGGCCGGTTTGCGCCGATGTTGCTGGCGCTGGGCCTGGTGCTAGGTTTTGCCGGGCGCCAGCTGTGCCGCCGGCATGCGCCTGCGCGGTTGTGGCTTGGGCGCCTGGTGTTGGGCTTGCCGGTATTCGGCACGCTGCTGGGGCAGGCGGCGTTGGCGCGCTTTGCGCGTAGCCTGGCAACCGCTTATGCGGCCGGGGTGCCCTTGCTGGATGCCCTGGGTACGGTGGCGCGGGTAACCGGGGGCCAGTTGCACGAACAGGCGGTGCTGCGCTTGCGCCAGGGTATGGCCAATGGGCAGGGGCTGAACCAGGCGATGGCGGGTGAGCCGCTGTTTCCACCCTTGCTGGTGCAACTGACGGCCATCGGTGAAGCCAGCGGCACGCTGGACACGATGCTGGACAAAGCCGCCAGCCATTATGAGGAACAGGTCAGCCAGGCGCTGGACCAGTTGACCAGCTTGCTGGAGCCGGCCATCGTGCTGGTCCTGGGCTTGCTGGTGGGTGGCCTGGTAGTGGCGATGTACCTGCCGATCTTCCAGTTGGGTAGCTTGATCTGAACATGACTTTATGGACCTTGCTGGCTGAACAGCCGGCGTACTTCTACACCCTGGCGAGCGTGCTCGGCCTGCTGGTAGGCAGCTTTCTGAATGTGCTGGTGTACCGCCTGCCGATCATGCTGGAGCGCCAATGGCAGCGTGAAGCGCAGCAGGTTCTGGGGCTGCCGACTACGCAGCACCCGCGCTTCGACCTGTGCCTGCCCGCTTCGCGCTGCCCGCAGTGCGCACACCCGATTCGCCCGTGGCAAAACATTCCAGTGCTCAGCTACATGGCCTTGCGTGGGCGCTGCTCTGCCTGCAAGGCCCGCATCAGCCCGCGTTACCCACTGGTGGAAGTGGCCAGTGCGCTGCTGTCGCTGCTGGTGGCCTGGCGTTTTGGTGCGTCAGCCGAGGCATTGCTGGCATTGCCGTTGACCTGGTGCCTGCTGGCCCTGAGCCTGATCGATGCCGATCACCAGCTGTTGCCGGACGTACTGGTGCTGCCGATGCTGTGGCTGGGGCTGATCGTCAACGCCTTTGCCGTGTATGTGCCGCTGGGCAGTGCGGTGTGGGGGGCGGTGGCGGGTTACCTCTGCCTGTGGTCGGTGTACTGGCTGTTCAAGCTGGTCACCGGCAAGGAAGGCATGGGTTATGGCGACTTCAAGCTGATGGCGCTGATCGGCGCCTGGGGTGGCTGGCAGGTGCTGCCGTTGACGCTGCTGTTGTCGTCGGTGGTCGGGGCGCTGGTTGGCCTGTGCTTGTTGCATTTGCACCGGCACGCACTAGGCGCGGCGATGCCGTTTGGCCCATATCTGGCCATTGCGGGGTGGATTGCCGTGCTCTGGGGTGATGAAATATACGCCTCTTACCTGCAACTGCTGGGATACTGATGACCACTGCGGCGTTTACCCCCTGGATTCTCGGCCTGACTGGCGGCATTGGCAGCGGCAAAAGCGCCGCCGCCGAGCGCTTCGTCGAGCTTGGCGTGCACCTGGTCGACGCCGACCAGGCTGCGCGCTGGGTGGTCGAGCCCGGCCGCCCGGCCCTGGCCAGCATTGTCGAGCGCTTTGGCGCGGGGGTGCTGCAGGCCGATGGCCAGCTCGACCGTGCCGCGCTGCGCCAGCTGATTTTCGCCGACCCCGCGCAGCGCAAATGGTTGGAGCAACTGCTGCACCCGCTGATCGGGCAAGAGATTTTCAGCTACCTGGCCAAGGCAGAGTCGCCGTATGCGATCTACGTGTCGCCGCTGCTGATCGAGTCGGGGCAGCACCACAAGACCCAGCGCGTGCTGGTGATCGATGCGCCGCAGGCGTTGCAAGTGGCGCGTACCCTGGCCCGGGACAACACCAGTACCGAGCAGGTGCAGGCGATCCTGAAGGCCCAATTGGCCCGCGAGGAACGCTTGCGCCATGCCGACGATGTGGTGGTCAATGACGGTGACCTTGCCGCGCTGCATGAGCAGATTGACCGCCTGCACCACTTTTACCTGACTTTGAAAGGAGGCCAGCCATGAGCCAGCCATTGACCGTCGATTGCCCGACCTGTGGCGCACCTGTGGAATGGACCGAGAAAAGCGCGTTCCGGCCGTTCTGCTCAGACCGCTGCAAGCTGATCGACCTGGGTGCCTGGGCTGCGGAGGAACACAAGATTCCTGGGGCGCAGGAGTCCGAGGACGAGCTGTATTCAGGCGACCTGGAGTCGCGGCATTGAACTGATCCACCTGCCGGCCAGGCGATGATGCACCGGCCTAGCCTGCGGGCTCAGTGCTCATCGTCCTTCCACGGCGCCTGCAAATACCGCGTGCGGTTGAAGGTTTCCAGCCAGTCCGGGCAAAACACCACCAGCGCACTGATCACCATGCCGTTGATGAACGCTTCGGGGAACATCATCAGCCACAGGTAACCGACAAAGTCGCCAAGCCACTCTGGCAGCGCAAAGCGCCCGTCCAGCCACAATAGCCCTAGCGCCACCGGCACGCAGACCAGCACCGTGAGTGCGGCAGGGAAAAACCCTGAGCAGAAGATGTAAACGAACAGGTTTCGCGGTTGTGCCCGCTCCACCACAAGGGCGCACACCTCGGTGATCAGCACCGGCAAACCCACCAGCAACAGACCATTGACCCCCAACGCCGCCAGGTCCTGGCGCCCCAGCACCAGCAGGCCAAGCTGGGCCATGAAACCGCCCAGCACGGCCAGTGGCCAGTCCAGCAACAGGGTAACCGCCGTCATGCCGATGAAGTGGTACGCCACGCCGGTATCGAAATCGCGCCTTACCAGCCACAACGCGAACAGGCAGAACACCGTGCCAAACAGCAGGTGCTGGCGGCGCCGGTCGGCAAGCAGTTCCACCCAGCGAACCTGGCTGGCGGCCCAGGCCAGCAGCGGCACGTAACCCAGCCAGCCAAGGCTCAGGGTGGTGCCAGACAACACCTGTGCGCTGATCACTGAATAATGCCCCTTGCCGGCTTGTGGATAAGGGCAGTGTACACGCAAACTTCCCGGCCCCTCTGCAGCGGACGGCCTGCGGCCGCATGCGCGCCTCTTGCTGCCATCGATTAACGGCTAAGCTTGTGTGCATGGATGACTCCGACTACCTGCGCCTGCTGACCATTCAGGCCGAACAAGCCAATGCCTTCCTCTCCAACGCCCGCAAGTGGGAGCGGGAGCGGTGGGTGTGCCAGCGCCTGTTGCAGGGGCTGAACATTCCCTACCGCAGCGAAGACTTCACCCCGGCCGGGCAAGAGCCGCCCGACGTGCTGTTCCGCGACGCCGCCTTCGAGGTGTTTTTCGTGCTCGACGAGGGCCGCCGCCTGAATGATGAATGGCGCGAAGAGCTGCAGCGCCGGCGCAGTGCATTTTCCCTGGCGCAACTGGTGCGCCGCGAAGCCCGCCCACGGCGCATCAGTGCCACCGAACTGCTCGGGCGGCTGGCGCCCACCTTGCGCAAGAAGGCGCGCAATTATCGCGAGCGCGGGCTGGAGCTGAACGAGCTGGACATCATTGCGTTTTCCAGCCTAAAGCGCGAGGTGCTGGACCTGAACACCCACTTCCCGCCGCCCACCGAATACCTGCGCCAGGGCTGGCGCTCGCTGTCGCTGGTCGGGCCAACCTTTGCCCGCGTGCTGTTCGCCCACCCCGATGCGCCGGATTTCCTGCGCAGCAACCTGGGGCGCAGCATCGTCTTCGACGTTGGCATCAGTCTTTGATCCCGTGCAGCGAGTGTTTGCGATGGCGTACACTCGGCGCCAGGGATAGAAAGCATTATCATTTGTTTCAAGCGCTTGCACGAACGCTGTAGCGTTTGTGCAGTCTCTTACGTCTACCTGACGAGGCCCTACCATGACCAGCCGCCTGAACCCGGAAGATCAGCGTCGAGTCGATGAGTATCTGCGCGCCCCTCAGCACCAAGTCGAGCGCCGGCCCTTCCGGCCATGGCTGCTCCTTGTGCTGGTGGTGGCCGTGACCATCGGGTTGGGCCTTGTCAGCCGCCTGCTGAGTGGACTGGTGCTATGAGCTGCCTTGCGCTCGCCCTCCCCTCGTGCAGTTTGCGGCCGCCCCCAAAGGGCAAGCATTCCGTAAACCTTATGAGATATCCCCATGACTCATCGCATCGTGATTGTCGGCGGCGGCGCCGGCGGCCTGGAACTGGCGACCCGCCTGGGTAAAAGCCTGGGCAAGCGCAAGCAGGCTGACATCACCCTGGTCGACACCAACCTCACGCACATCTGGAAGCCACTGCTGCACGAAGTGGCCGCCGGCTCGCTGAACTCCTCGGAAGACGAACTGAACTACGTGGCCCAGGCCAAGTGGAACCACTTCAACTTCCAGCTGGGGCGCATGAGCGGCCTGGACCGTGAGGGCAAGCAGATCCAACTGGCCGCCACCCTGGACGAAGAGGGGCGCGAGCTGTTGCCTGCACGTACCCTGGGCTACGACACCCTGGTCATTGCCGTGGGCTCCAATACCAACGACTTCGGCACCCTGGGCGCGGCGCAGCACTGCCTGTTCCTGGACACCCGCAAGCAAGCCGAGCGCTTCCACCAGCAACTGCTCAACCACTACCTGCGTGCCCACGCCGGCGACGTGGCCAGCGAGAAAATCAGCGTAGCCATTGTGGGTGCGGGCGCCACCGGTGTGGAGCTGGCGGCCGAGCTGCACCACGCGGCCCATGAGCTGGCGGCCTATGGCCTGGACCGCATCCAGCCCAAGGACATGCACATCACCATCATCGAGGCCGGCCCGCGCGTTCTGCCGGCGCTACCGGAGCGCATCAGCGTACCGGTGCACAAGACCCTGGAAAAACTCGGGGTCAAGGTCATGACCAATGCCGCTGTCAGCGAAGTCACCGAAGACGGCCTGAAAACCAAGGACGGCGAGGTGATCCAGGCCAGTTTGAAGGTGTGGGCGGCCGGTATCCGTGCGCCCGGTTTCCTCAAGGACATCGATGGCCTGGAAACCAACCGCATCAACCAGCTGGTGGTACGCCCTACCCTGCAAACCACCCGCGACGACAACATTTTCGCCTTTGGCGACTGTGCGGCGTGCCCGCAGCCAGACAGCGACCGCAATGTACCGCCACGGGCGCAAGCGGCGCACCAGCAGGCGTCGATGCTGGCGCAAAGCCTTAAAGCGCGGCTGGAGAACAAGCCGCTGCCCACTTATGCCTACAAGGACTACGGCTCGCTGGTTTCTCTGTCGCGCTTCTCCGCGGTGGGCAACCTGATGGGTAACCTGATGGGCAGCGTGAAGCTGGAAGGCTGGCTGGCGCGGATGTTCTATGTGTCGCTGTACCGCATGCACCAGATGGCGTTGTACGGGTTCTTCCGTACGGCATTGATGATGTTGGGCAGCAAGATTGGCCGGGGTACCGAGCCGCGGTTGAAATTGCACTGAATGGGCGATTTGCAGGTGTAGCCCTTGCTTGGTGCGGTGGCCCCGGGGGCCGGATTTTGGCCGGTATCCCCGGGGCTGCTGTGCAGCCCATCGCGACACAAGGCCGCTCCTACAGCGATCAGTGGTTCCAGTTCGCCTCGCCGTTCTGCAACGCCGTGGCGATGGTCTGCAGGTTGCTGTCCGGCAAGGTATCCGGCAGCAGATCGGTGCCCGAACTCACATACAGTTGCGCGTAGGCGTTGCGTAGTTCTGCGTAGGCAAGGTCGCGCTTCAACTGCGTCTGCAGGTTGTTCAACTCGCCCTGGATCAGCTCCAGCTCGCCGATGTTCTGGGTCTGGAAGCGGTTGCGCAACTGGCCGGCAATCTCGCCATCGAGCGTGGCCAGCTCCTCACTGGTACGGAACTGCCGCACCGACTCCTGGTAGTTGGCGTTGGCCACATACAACTGCGCAAGCACCGCCATCGACATCGCCTGGCGCCGCGCGGCGGCCACGTCCTCACCGGCTTCGGCAACCTTGATGGCTGTGGGGGCCGAAAGCACGTTGAACAGGTTCCAGGTCACTTTCACGCCGTAGTCGGCCCAACTCTGGTTGGTCAGGAACGAGTTGCTGTCGTAGTGCCCGCCAGCGGAAAACTCCAGCCCCGGCAGCATACGCAGCATGGCCTTGCGGGTTTCTGCGGCGCTGATGCGCGCCTGGTAGTCCTGCTCGCGCAGTTCCGGGCGGCTGGCCAGGGCCTGCTCTTCGAGCTTGGCCAGGTCGCCGGTGAACTGTGGCACTGCATAGCCTTGTTCGGGGGCCAGGGTGAAGTCGGTGTTCAGCGGCAGGTTGATCAGTGCGGCCAGCTCGGTCTTGGCCAACGACAAGGCGCGGCGCTGCTCTTCCAGCTGGCGCGTGGCTTCGATCAGCGCGCGCTGGTAGCTCAGGGTCTGCACCGGGTCGCCGATGCGCTGGGTGGCCATGCGCTGGCTGTTGTCGCGGGCCTGCTGGATACGCCCCATCAAGGCGTCGATCTGGCTTAGCAAGCGCTGCGCCGCCACCGCGCGCCAATAGGCCGAACGCACGTCCTGGGTGATGGTGTGAATCACCTTGCGCTTGCGTTCCTGAAGAATCAGGCGCTGGTCTGCCTGCTGCTTGGCGCTGACGTAACTGACGCCGAAGTCCAGTACGTTCCACACCATGGTCAGGTCGGCCACTTCACGGTCACGGTCTTGCGAAGTGGACGGCTCCAGGGACTGGGTGCCGGTGCGGATGCTCTGGCTGCTGGACGCCCCCACGTTGTTGCGCCCGACGTAACCGGCATCCAGCGCCATGCGTGGCAGCATGTCGAACTGGGCGAGGTCGACCTGGCGCTTGGCCAGTGCCTCTTCCATGACTTTCAGCCGCGCTTCGAGGTTGTACTTGACCGCGCGGGCCATGGCCTGGTGCAGGGTCAGGGGGCCGCTCAGGGGCTCCTGCCCCTTGAACATGGTGGCCAGGTCGGTACGCGCACGGGCTTCGCTAGCACTGCGGTCGATAGGCTGACTGGTTACAGCACACCCGCTGATGGCCAGCGCCAGCAAGCTGGCACCGAACAGTTTATGACTTTTATTCATCCTTGGGCCGCCCCCTGGTACGGCATGTTGATCATGTGTTGTGCTGTATTTCATACCTGCCGTCCGATCTGCGCCGGTTGGGCCAAGGCCTGAGCCAGGTCGCGCACCTGGCGCAGTTCGCTTTCGTTGAGTTGCTGCAACTGCTGGCTGAAGCTCGGCGCGCCAAACACCCCGCGCAAGCCTTGCTCGAGTTCGGCCGGGCGCCACTGGGTGCCGTTGAACACATTCAGTGCGCTGACGCCGGGTACATCGTGGTTGAAGATGGCCGCCAGCGTACTACTGCCAAACACGCTGTTGCCGCCATTGCCAAAGCCTGCAAAACCACTCTGCCCGGCACTGCTGTCGCTGCTGCCGAATACCTGGGCGATGAAGCTTGGGGCACTGCCCCCATTGGCGAGGAAGATCGTGCCCAACGGCTGCAAGTCGCCGCCCACACTGCGCACCTCGAACAACGATGCTGGCAGCAACGGGGAAACCCCTGCATTGGCCGGCATGCCAGGCACTTGCGGCTGCAACTGCACAGCTTGCGGTACGTCAACCGGCTGCGGCGGGTTCAGGCGGTATTGCAGGTCACCCACGTCTTGCGCCTGCGTGCTCTGTGCCGGGCTCACCAAGCTGGTCGCCAGGGTATTGCCGGCGCTGTCCTGGATACCACTGCCCAAGGCATTGAGGCTCAAGGCCAAGGCGCCCTGGCCGCGCAAGTTACCCACCACGATGCGGTAGGTGGTGGCATCGATGCGCTGCACGGTCTGCACGTCCCCGCTGGCACTGCTGGTGCCCAGCACGCTGAAATCGCTGGCATCTACGCCCGATACCGCCTCGTCGAAGGTCAGGGTGAAGCTGATGCTCCGATCAGTTGGCAGTACCGGCCCGTCTACCACGATACTGCTGGCTCGCGGTGCGCGGGCATCGACCAGAATGCCTCGGGTATCGTCGACGTTGTTCAGGGTGGCTTGTGCCTGGTTGCCGCGGGCATCGCGAATGCTGCCGCCATTGAGGTCGATGGCAGTGCCGACACTGAGGCTGTTGTTGCCCGCCATGCCGCTGGTGACATTGAGGCGGAACACCAGGCTGTTGCTACCCGACCCGGCCAGGTAGTCGGCGTATGCCACGCGCCCGTCATCCAGGGTGATAGCCAGGCGCGGTGCACCGTCACCTGTGTCCACCAGCACCGCTTCATCGGTGCTGACGATAAAGTCCAGGTACTGGCCAGCGACATAAGTGCCGCTAACCGGCACAGCCACGTCGGTGACAGACGGCGCCACACGATCGACACTGTAGACACTACCGGCCAGGCCACCCCTGACTGGGTTGCCGGATGCATCCTCAATGCCGGTACTGCTGGGGTTCAGGTCCAGGCGCACGTTACCGGCACCGGCCAGGCTGTCGACGGTGACGATGTACGTGCGACCATCCACCTGTTGCACCCCTGCGATGCGGCCGCTCGCGCTGCCGGTAAAGGCCAGGGTGAAGTCGGCACTGTCCACGCCGGACACGCTTTCGTCGAAGGTCACCGTGTAACGCAGCGTGCCAGCGTTGGTAGGCGTCGTGTCGACGCGCACGATGTCGCTGACCTGCGGTGCGGTGGTATCGATGATGATGCCGCTGCCCGTGCCAGGGTTGCCAAGCGCCAGGTTCAGGGCATTGCCAGCCGCGTCACCGAGCGTGGCGCCGTTCAGGTCCATGCTTGCGCCCAAGGCCACCCCGCCGCTGGCGTTGTTGCCGGGCTCAATGGTGTAGGCGAACACCAACTGCGCGCTACCAGAGCCGGAAACGTACTGTGCATAGCGGGTCACCCCGCCCAGCACCAACGCCAGGCGTGGGGTGCCGCTGCTGGTATCGACCAGCACGGGCTCGCTGGTACTGACGGTGAAGGTCAGCACATCGCCGGCCTTGTAGTTGCCATTAGCCGGCAAGCTGACCCGGTCGATCACCGGGACGATCGCGTCTACCTGAACGCCACTGCTATCGGCAATGCCGTTAAGCGCTGGATCAGCGTTATTGCCGAGCGCATCGCGTAGCGTGCCGCCGTTCAGTTCGATGGCACTGCCAAGGGTGATGCCATCGCTGTCCTGCTGGCCGCTGGCGATTGTCAGCCGGAACACCAAGGCCGTGCTACCCGAGCCGGACAGGTATGTGGCGTAGGCGATTTCGCCATTATCGAGGGTAACCTTGATGCGCGGGGTGCCATTGCGGGTATCGACCAGGGTCGCTTCGCCGAGGTTTACGGTGAAGTCCAGGTTCTGCCCCGCTACATAGCTGCCACTGGCCGGCACGCTGACGCTGGTGACCAACGGCGCAGTGCGGTCCACTGAGTAGGTTTCACCGGTCAGTCCCGCACCCACGGCATTGCCTGCTGCATCAGCGATGCCCGTCCCACTGCCGTTCAGGGCCAGCGTGATATCGCCCTCACCCGTGAGGTTGTCGATCACTACGGTGTAGGTCCGGCCGTCGACCTGGGTCACGCTGGCCAGGCTACCTGCCGCAGTCCCACCATAGCTGACGGTGAAGTCGCTGGCGTCCACGCCGCTCACATCTTCGCTAAAGGTAACGGTGTAGTTGATCGAGCTGCCATTGGTGGGCGTGGCATCGGCGCGTACGATGCTGGTCACGCTGGGTATCACGGTATCTACCAGCACGCCTGCACTGCCGACAGCGCCCAGCGACAGGGCCAGGTCATTACCCGCAGGGTCCTTGATGCTGCCGCCGTTGAGATCGATGCTGCCGGCCAATGCGATGCCGTCGGCATCGTTGTCACCGGCTTGCACGGTGTACTCGAACACCAGCGCGCCATTGCCCGCACCAGATACATAGCTGGCATAACGGGTGACACCGCCCACGGTCAGCGCCAGGCGCGGCGTGCCGCCCGTAGTATCGACCACAACACCTTCACTGGCATTGACGGTGAAGCTCAGGACGTCACCCACCTTGTAGCTGCCGTCTTGCGGCAAGCCCACGCTGTTGACCACCGGCATTACAGCGTCCACCTGCACGCCACTGGTGTCGCCGACGTTGTTCAGTACCAGGGTGGTGTCGTTGCCGACCGCATCGCGCAAGGTGCCGCCGTTCAGTTGAATGGCGTTGCCCAGGGTGATGCCGTCGCTATCGACCTGGCCGGTGACCACGCTCAGGCGGAACACCAGCGCAGTGCTGCCGGAACCGGACACGTACGTTGCGTAGGCGACTTCGCCATTATCGAGTGTGACCTCGATACGCGGCGTACCAGCGCTGGTATCGACCAGGGTCGCTTCGCTCAAGTTGACGGTGAAGTCCAGGTTTTGCCCCGCTACATAACTGCCGTTGGCCGGCACGCTGACGCTGGTAACCGACGGTGAAGTGCGGTCCACTGCATAGGTTTCACCGACCAGGCCGGTGTTGATAGCGTTGCCTGCCGCATCAGCGATGCTCGTACCGCTGCTGTTGAGGGCCAAGGTGACACCACCAGTGCCGGTGAGGCCCGCTATGACCACGGTGTAGGTTCGGCCGTCGACCTGGGTCACGCTGGCCAGGCTACCTGCCGCAGTCCCGCCATAGCTGACGGTGAAGTCGCTGGCGTCCACGCCGCTCACATCTTCGCTAAAGGTAACGGTGTAGCTGATCGAGCTGCCATTGGTGGGCGTGGCATCGGCGCGTACGATGCTGGTCACGCTGGGTATCACGGTATCTACCAGCACGCCTGCACTGCCGACAGCGCCCAGCGACAGGGCCAGGTCATTACCCGCAGGGTCCTTGATGCTGCCGCCGTTGAGATCGATGCTGCCGGCCAATGCGATGCCGTCGGCATCGTTGTCACCGGCTTGCACGGTGTACTCGAACACCAGCGCGCCATTGCCCGCACCAGATACATAGCTGGCATAACGGGTGACACCGCCCACGGTCAGCGCCAGGCGCGGCGTGCCGCCCGTAGTATCGACCACAACACCTTCACTGGCATTGACGGTGAAGCTCAGGACGTCACCCACCTTGTAGCTGCCGTCTTGCGGCAAGCCCACGCTGTTGACCACCGGCATTACAGCGTCCACCTGCACGCCACTGGTGTCGCCGACGTTGTTCAGTACCAGGGTGGTGTCGTTGCCGACCGCATCGCGCAAGGTGCCGCCGTTCAGTTGAATGGCGTTGCCCAGGGTGATGCCGTCGCTATCGACCTGGCCGGTGACCACGCTCAGGCGGAATACCAGCGCAGTGCTGCCGGAACCGGACACGTACGTTGCGTAGGCGACTTCACCATTATCGAGTGTGACCTCGATACGCGGCGTACCAGCGCTGGTATCGACCAGGGTCGCTTCGCTCAAGTTGACGGTGAAGTCCAGGTTTTGCCCGGCCACATAACTGCCGTTGGCCGGCACGCTGACGCTGGTAACCGACGGTGAAGTGCGGTCCACTGAGTAGGTTTCACCGGTCAGTCCCGCACCCACGGCATTGCCTGCTGCATCAGCGATGCCCGTCCCACTGCCGTTCAGGGCCAGCGTGATATCGCCCTCACCCGTGAGGTTGTCGATCACTACGGTGTAGGTCCTGCCGTCGACCTGGGTCACGCTGGCGAGGCTACCGCCCGCAGTTCCGTCATAGCTGACGGTGAAGTCGCTGGCGTCCACACCGCTGACATCTTCGCTGAAGGTAACGGTGTAGCTGATCGAGCTGCCATTGGTGGGCGTGGCATCGGCGCGCACGATGCTGGTCACGCCCGGCACCACGCTGTCCACCAATACGCCAGCGGTACTGCCGACTGCGCCCAGCGACAGGGCCAGGTCGTTACCCGCAGGGTCCTTGATGCTGCCGCCGTTGAGATCGATGCTGCCGGCCACTGCGATGCCGTCGGCATCGTTGTCACCAGCTTGCACGGTGTACTCGAACACCAGCGCGCCATTGCCCGCACCAGATACATAGCTGGCATAACGGGTGACACCGCCCACGGTCAGCGCCAGGCGCGGCGTGCCGCCCGTAGTATCGACCACAACACCTTCACTGGCATTGACGGTGAACGTCAGGACGTCACCCGCCTTATAGCTACCGTCTTGCGGCAAGCCCACGCTGTCGACCACCGGCACTACAGCATCCACCTGCACGCCCCTGGTGTCGCCGACGTTGTTCAAGGCCAGATCGGCGTTGTTGCCGATTGCATCGCGCAAGGTGCCGCCGTTCAGTTGAATGGCGTTGCCCAGGGTAATGCCGTCGCTATCGACCTGGCCGGTGACCACGCTCAGGCGGAATACCAGCGCAGTGCTGCCGGAGCCCGACAAGTACGTTGCGTAGGCAACTTCACCATTATCCAGCATCACTTCGATACGCGGCGTGCCACCCGCGGTGTCGACCACCGTGGCCTCGCCCAGGTTGACGGTGAAGTCCAGATTCTGGCCGGCCACGTAGCTGCCATCGGCAGGCACATCGACACTGATCACCGCAGGTGCCACGCGGTCGACCGTGTAGGCTTCCCCGACAAACCCGCCCGAGATGGCATTCCCAGCCCCATCGACAATCCCGGTGCCGGCTGCATTCATGCCCAACCCAAGGGTGCCAGCACCCGTCACACCGCTGACCGTCACGATGTAGCTGGCGTTGTTCAGGTTGTAGATGTCGGTGATGGTGCCATTGGCGCTGCCGGTCAGTACCAGCGCGAAGTCAGCCAGGTCTACCCCGGAAACCTCTTCACTGAATGTGACGGCAAACTGCACCACTTCGCCACCTGTTGGCGAGGGCGTGCTGCGCAGCATGGCGACTACAGCCGGCGCCTGGGTATCGATCCACACGCCCGCCGTACTGCCGACGTTATTCAACGCCAGTTGCATGGCATTGCCAGCCGCATCGGTGATGCTGCCGCCGGCAGAGTCCAGGCTGGTGATGCTGATGCCGTTGGCGTCGGTATCACCAGCCTGCACCGTGTACTGGAACACCAGGCTGGAACTACCGTTGCCCGCTACCAGCGTGGCGTACTGGGCAACCCCACCCACCTCCAGGGCCAAGCGCGGTGAACCGCCGACGAACACCACTTCGCTGGTGTTGACGGTAAAGCTCAGGACATCGCCGGCCTTGTAGCTGCCGCTTGCCGGCACCAGCACACTGGCCACGCCCGGCACCACGCCATCTACCAGTACGCCGCTGCTGTTGCCAGCGGTAAAGGCCGTATCGCTGGCATTACCAGCCAGGTCGGTCAAGCTGCCGCCATTGAGCTCGATGCCGCCAGCCACGGTAATGCCGTTGGCATCCAGCTGGCCGGCGGCGACCACCAGGGCAAACTCCAGGGCGCTGGTGCCGCTGCCAGCCAGGTAATCGGCGTATGCAATACCGCCCGTATCCAGGGTCACTTGAATGCGTGGGGTGCCGCCAGCAGTGTTCACGACCACCGCCTCGCTGAAGTTGACCGTGAACCTCAGGGCATCCCCCAGACGATAGGTGGCATCTGCTGGCAGCACCACGTTGGTGATACTCGGGGCCACACCGTCGACGATGATGGCCTGCTGACCAGCCAGCGAATCGGCGCCACCGACGGCCGGCAGGGTCAGTATCGCCACATGACCGCTGGTGCCCTGCAGGGTCGAGCCGTTCAGCGCCAGCGCGGCAGTGCTGGCGTAGTCGAGGTCGGCGCTGACGTCCCCGGCTTGTACGGTGTAGCGGAACACCAGCTGGTTGCTGCCCGAGCCACCGATATACGCCGCCTGGCGATCGATGGCACCGGTTTCCAGCAGCAGGGTCGGGCTTCCGCCGCTCTGGTCGACCACCACTGCGCTGTCGAAGTTGACCAGGATGTCGATCTGGTCGCCAACTTTGTATGTGCCGTCGCCAAACCCCGCCGCCACGCTCGTGACCGCCGGGTTGGCTGGCGCAATGGTGATCGACAGCGTGTCTACGTCGCTCTTGATACCGCCACTGCCGCTGTATCCCTGGTCGTTGCTTTCGAAAGTGATGGAGCCGACGCCGTTGAAGCCGGGCTGCGGCGTGAACGTCAGGCCGTTCAACGCGGTATTGATGGCCGCCAGCGTACCGCTGAACGTCATTGCACTGTCGCTGGCGCCGTCGCCGAGGCTGAAGGTCAGCCCTGCGAGCGAACCAAGGGTCATCAGCCCGTTGCTGGCCGTCAGGGCCAGCTGCATGACGTTGCCGCCGATATCCACGTCGGTAATGCTGATCAGGTTGCCATTGGCGTTGTTGAACACCAGCGCGCCGTCCTGCTGCACGGTCTGGGCGACGGGGAGGTTGTTGACTGGCGCATCGTTGACCGCCGCAATCACCAGCGCGATGTTGGCGTTGACCTGCAGTGCACCACCACTTCCGGTGTTGCCGTTATCGTTGATCGAGATCGACATGGTCTTGACCCCGGTCGCGTTCGGCGCGCCCAGGAAGGTCAGTCGACCGTTGCTGACCAGGGTATTGATGTCGGCGACGGTACCTTCCAGTGTGATGGCGTTGCTGCCATTGGCGCTGACGGTGACCCCGCTGCTGCTGGTAGCCGTGAAGGTGCCATTGCCGCTGGCCACGCTGAACACCACCCGGACGCTGCCGGTGCCGGCGTCGACATCGCCAAAGGTGACACCGGCCAGGGATTTGGGCACGTCCTCGGTGACATTGATGCTAACCGGACCACTGATGGTCGGCGAGTCGTTCACCGGTGCCACGTCGAGGGTCAGGCTGCGCGTGTCGGTGCCGACGCTGGCGGTGTCCACGCTCAGGCCAAGGGTAACGCTGGTGTTGGCGTTCAACGCCGTTGTGTACTTGAGGCTGCCGGCTGCAATGAAGTTGTTGATTGCCGCCAGGCTACCGCTCAGCGTCAATGCCGACCCGCTGCCGGCAACGGTAACACCGCTACCGCTGGTGGCGCTGAGCGCGCCGGAGGCCACGGTCAAGGTCAGCGTGCCACTGCTGGAGTCGACATCATTCAGGATGATGCCGGTGATCGGCGACGCACTGTCCTCGGTTACCGTGACATTGCTGGGTGCGCTGATCAGCGGTGCGTCGTTGACTGCGGTGAGGGTGATGCTGCGGGTCACCACGTTGGAGTCCAGGCCGCCGTCGTTAACCGTGATCAATGCCGTGCGGGTACTGAGGGTTGGGGTGTCGGAGCTGTTGCTGTAGGTGACCGAACGCAATGCTTCCTGGAACTGCGCCTGGGTTGCGGCCCCAGCGGAGGTCAGGGTAAGCACGCCTGTCATGGCATCGAAACTGCCGGTGATGTCGCCCATGGTGGCCGGGTTGGCGGTGAAACCCAGGGTATCCTCACCGAGGATGTAGTTGCCACCCAGGCTCACGGTCGCCGAGCTGATGCCCGGGCCATCCGGGTCAGTGATGACGATACCGCTGTCGATCGCTACCGGGGTAGACGTAACATTGTTGCCCTCGGTCCAGTTCACAGTGCCGCCGCTGCCAGTAAGCACAGGTGCGTCGTTTACCGCCGTTACCAGCACACTGGCGGTATCGGTGGCGCTGGAGAACGCACCGCTGCCGCCAAGGCTGCTGATGTTCGTGTGCAAGCCCTGCAGGCCCTGGGCTTCGGTCTGGTCCCAGGCGCGGTAAGCGATGGTGGCGGTCTCGCCATGCACACCATCGGGCACGAAACGCACACGATCGACCGGGCGCAGCAGCAGTGCGGCGGTGTCGGATGCGCTGCCGATATCGTTCCAGCTGGCACCGGCGTTGGTGCTGTACTGCCACCTGCCGTAGGTGCTGGTCATGCCCGTGACGGCGATACCCTGGAGCGCGCCATTGTCCACATCGGTGACACCACCGAGCAGCGAGCTGACCGGGTCGCCGGTATTGCTGGTGGCGGTGTCGGTCAGACCGGTCAGGGTCGGGTTGACCGAGGTCAGTACTGGTGCATCGTTGACCGATGTGACCACCAAGGTGGCCTGGGCGGTGCCTGTGGAAAATGCGCTGGCGCCGCCATTGCTCGTGGTGTCGGCGGTGCTGCGCATGCCGTTCGCCGACGCCCCACCAATGGTGTTGTCCCAGGCGCGGTAGGTGAAATCGACGTTCTCGCCGTTGGCGCCGTCGGGGATGTAACGCACCTGGCTGCTGGCGCTCAGCAGCAAGGCACTGCTGGCCGAAACACTGCCGAAATCGGTCCAGGCCATGCCGTCAGTGGAGTACTGCCAAGTGCCACGGCCGGTGGTGGCAGTGATGGCGATGCCAAACGCCGCGCCGCCCGTGTCCACGTCATTGGAGGCCGCGCTGGCGAGGATACTGGCAACGCCCACGGCGGTGCTCGAGGTGTCTTCGGTGGACGGGGCGATCACGTAAGGGCCACCGCTGAGGGTGGGGGCGTCGTTGACCGCTTGCACGGTGATCACACTGGCGATATTCGGCGTGGAGGTGTTATTGCCACCGTTAGTGGCCCCACCGCTGTCGCGCACCTGGGTCAACGTCACTACCCGCGCAGCACCACTCGGGGCGCTGCTCTCATTATGGTAGGCAATGCTGTTGATGATGCTCTGCGCGGTGGCGGTGGAGTAATTGTTGCCGAGGATGTCGAGGGTGACTGTACCTGTACCTGAAACCAGCACAATCAGGCCGTTGTTGCTGGTGAATGCGGTGCCACTGACCAGGGCCACGGCCGTACCGTCGATGATCAGCTTCTCGGATGCCCCGTCGGCCACACCGGCCACAGTCACCTGCAGGCCTATGATGCTCTGCCCAGGCTCGACGGTGTCTATCGCGATACCACTGAACACGGTGACGGCAGCGCCATGTTCGACAAATGTCGGGTTGCTGCCGGCGCCAGTGACGACAGGCGCATCGTCGACCGCCAGCACGTTGACGGTAACCGACGCGGCTGTGCTGGTAGTGCCGGTCTCGTCGGTGACGGTGACGCTGACAGTGCGCGCGCCACTGCTCGGGTCAGTGGTGTTGCTGTTGTTGTACACCAGGCTCTGCAGCAACGCCGATACGGCGGCGGGGCTGGCATTGGCGTTGAGGGCAACGACCAGCGGGTTGCCGCTGGTGCCGCCGGTGAAGGTCCCGATGATCACGCCGCTGTACAGCACGCTGTTGGCTGATGTCGAGATCTGCCCGGCAGCCGTGCCAGTACTGAAGATCGACAGCACATCCTGGTTGTCTATACCACCCGAGGTGAGCGCCACGCGCACGTTGCCGCCGCCGAACTGGGCGGAGTCGGCATCGGTGACCACGGCGTTGCCGCTCTGGTCGAGCAGCACCCCGGAGCTTTTTTCCACATAGGTGACGGTATCGCCATTGAGGTTGGCGATTACCGGCGCGGCGCTGGTGGCGGTGACGAAGTTGAGCGTGGTGTTCCTGCTGATGCCCAGGTACACCTTGCCATCGGCATTGACGAACGTCTTCGGGTCGATACGCACGGCGTAAGCGGTACCCTGGGCCAGATCGGAAGGGTCGATGATCCAGGTGTTGCCGCTGCCGATGATGCTGGCAGAGGTTACATCGATGGTCTGGACGATGGTGTTGTCCGAGGTGCGCACGATGTAGATGTTGCCGCTGCCCTTGGTGACACTCTCGTTGAACGTCAAGGTGATGTTGGCGCCAGGTGAAACGTTCAGCGCGTCGTCTGCCGGGCTGGCGCTGATCAGCCTGGGCGCGGAGCCGCTCTGGAAGTAGACGCTGGCAGAGACCCCTGCTGCAGAACCGATCAGGTCGCTATCGCCGTCGCCGTCGAAGTCG
Organism: Pseudomonas sp. MB-090624; assembly: GCF_003205245.1. NCBI lineage: Bacteria > Pseudomonadati > Pseudomonadota > Gammaproteobacteria > Pseudomonadales > Pseudomonadaceae > Pseudomonas > Pseudomonas sp. MB-090624. The sequence continues at coordinate 19,410 of NZ_QJRK01000044.1, forward strand.
CCGGTACGGAAGTTGGTGAAGCCGAAGTCGACCATGGTCAAGCCGGCGAACGGCGAAGCAGAGCGGGCAACCGTGCTGAAGGTGCCATCGCCATTGTTGGTGGCGTAGTTCCAATCGGTGCCGTTCGCGCCAACCTGCCAGAACAGGTCGGCATCACCGTCCCCGTCAAAATCGCCCCAGATGGTACGCCCGCCGAACGTCGCCGCAGGCGCGTTGGTCGCCACCTGCGTGAATACGCCGCCAGTGTTGCGGTACAGAATGGGGCTTGAGTTGTTCGCCACATAGAGGATGTCTAGGTCACCATCCCCTTCGAAATCCACCACCCGATAATTGAAAGTGCTGTAGGGCGACAGGCTGAAGGAGGCAAAGGGCGAGGCGGCCTGAACCATGTCGGTGAAAGTGCCGTTGCCGTTGTTCTGGGCATATCGCCAAGGGTTGGCGGAGTCTACGGTACCAGGCTGATAGAGGATGTCGGCCGCGCCATCGCCGTTGAAATCGCCCACCACCAGGCGCACGCCGAATTGCGTGCCATTGAAGCCGCTGGCGGTTTCGCGGATGAACATCCCGTTGTTGTTGCGATACAAATAGGCCGGGCCGGTCGTGTTGCTGACACCCAGCACATCGAGGTCGCCATCGTTGTCGAAGTCGGCGGTGTAATAGTTGGTACCGTTGGTGGCGGCATCGAGCAGCACGACGCCAGCAAAAGGCGACTGCGCCTGGTCGACCACGGTGAAGCTACCGTCGGTGTTGCCGGCCGCGAACTTCCATGCACTGCCGGCACTGCCAACCTGGTACAGGATGTCATCACGGCCGTCGCCGTTGAAGTCGCCGATGACCATCTTCGGCAGGTTGCCCGACGCCAGCACCGGTGCAGTGGGGTTGGCACCACCGGTGAAGCTGGCAGCCAACAAGCCTTGATAGCCGCCCAGCTGCGCCCCGAGCGCGGTGCTTTCAATCAGCCCGCTGGTACGCTCGAGGCTCCAGTTGCCACCCAAGTCCACGGCACCCGTATCGTCGGCCGAGGCCGCCACATCGGCACCGGTAATGGCCGACAGCTCATCGATGAAGGCCTGGCCCTTGGCCGTTTCACCGACATTGCAACCGTACAGCAGCAGATCACCGTCGGCCTTCAATGCCGAGCCAATGCTCTGCAGTGCCGCCCGATGCTCGGCCAGGTTGTTGCTTGCCAGCCATACGTTGCCCATCTGCACGCTGCCATCGGCACCGTGAGACAGCAGATGAATGGCATCCAGCCCTTCGCGGCCATTGAGGTAGTCGGCCATCTGTTGCAGGCCATCCTTGGCCGGGTCGAGGATGACCACTTCGGCGTTACCCGCCAGCCCTTGCAGCAAGCCTGCGACATCGGCCACCTGGCCGTCGACGAACACGACCTCGTTGCGTTGGTTACCCTGTTCACTGGGCGGCGTGGCAGCCTGCTGGTCATTGGCTACCGTGCTGTCCTTGGCCGGCGTGGTTGCCGCCTCGGTGGTCGCCGCAGCATCCTGGGCAACCACCCCCACAGAGGCATCGAACATGATCCGCGGCTCCAGGGCCATCAGCAATGGCGGCTGCGCGCCGCCTCCAACCACTGGCTTCGATGCCCGTTTGCGCGAGAAACGTTCGATGAATTTCATGCAGCACCTCCTGGTGACGCTGGGTTGCCTGCCTGGCAACCCGGCTGAAAGAGTGATGGTGACCCGCGGTCACCATCGGTTATCACTACCACGGGTGGGGTGGATAGATACCCTGCAGGGCAATGATGAAGCTGACCGCCAGGTAGGGGTTGCGAACAGCGAACGGTGTGGACCCCCCTGTCACCTGGATCGACTGCGGCGCCATGCTGGTGGGCTCCACCAGGCTTTCACCGTAGACGTTCACCGCGTTGCCGCTGCCGTCCACCGCTGCTGCCAGGTAGGTGTTGGGTCCAGGCTTGTCGGTGGTCGCCATTGCCTGGGAGGCCACTTGCAGATGGGTATGCATCGGCATGTTGCTGTTGAGCAGGGTGACATTCTCCACACCACCGGCTTGCCCAAGCGCAAATGGCGCGGCTACGTCTGGGGCCTTGGCCCCCTGCCCGATCGGGGCACGGCCACCAAAATGCGGTAGCCCGAAGGTCGCCTGCCCGTTCCCGCCGTACGTCGTGCCCAGCAACGAGAACAATGCGGCGTTTTGCGAAATCGGCAACAACTGTCCCTGGCACATTGCGTAGTCCTGCGGGGCGTAGCTCCCTGCAAACATCTTGATCTCACCGATAAAGGGATCACTCATCGAACACTTCCTTTGTTGCGTGGTTGGGATTCAAGTCAAGGGTGTGCCGTTCGCAGGGCGTGGATAACCATCTGCAGAGCATGCCGACCATCTCGCAAAGGCATCATCGGGGTCATCAACACAAGCCATTGGCAAGCGTCGGAGGCAGTCAGGCGGAAAACTGCCTGGGGTAGCCGCACACCCTGGGGCAAGGCGAATATGGCGGCGAAGCACTCATACTCATCGCTCATGCCCAGGCCGTCGCGCAGATCGACCAGCTCGACCGCGATATGCTCGCCAGGCCCCACCTGCAGCTTGAAGCCAGCAGGGTCGGCCGCCATGAGCTGCGCACGGCTGGGCATTGGAAACTCGTCTACTGCACTCATCAGGCAATCCTCGCAGCGGGGTTGGCAGCTTCACGGCGCATGCGCAGGTAAACCCCGCTTTGATCGGTGATTTCAAAGCCAGCGCGTGTGTACAAGCGCTGCGCCGGGTTGTAGTTCTCCACGAACAGCTCGACCGCCAGGCCGAGTTGGTCGGCCCGGTACAGCTGCTGGTGGATCAGATCGGTGCCGATACCTTGGCCCTGGAATTCGGGCAGCAGGGCAATATCGATGATGTTCAACCGGGCGCTGCCCCAATTGAGGTAAAGCCGGCCGATAGGCTGCCCGCCGGCTTCGATCACGCAGAAGTCAGCAGCGGGATAGTGCTGCTGGTAGTAGGCGTGCTGAAAGTTGAACTGCTGACTGAGGAACCGTTGGATTTCGTCCGCAGGCCAGCCGCTATGGGACATTTCGAAAGCGCGGCTGGTGGCGTACAGGTGCTCGATAAAGCCCATGTCGCCTGTCTCCAGGGCACGCAGCGTCACAGCGTACTTCGTCATCAAAGCAAACTTCCCTGTAATCGATAACTGCTGGAGCAATGTAGCGGTGCGATGGACATCGCACGTTGAGGTGTGGCCAATTGATAGCACCATATCCCAATTGTCCTACAATCGCACTACTTAAAACCCACTTTCTCGCACCCCGATCGCGGCCATGCGTCGCCACGCTGCCGCCACCAGCGATTCGCCGGCACCGTTCAGTACCACGACGCCCCGCTGCGGATGCGCAAGGGGTGGTTGATCCGGGTCTTGCAAGGCAAATTGCGCCCCGTACTGCGCCTGCAGTGGCTGGGCTTTCTTGTCTTCGTCACGGCGCACGGCGATTGGGCCTTTGTGGTCGGAAACCAGCGCCTCCTGGTCGATGTGGCTCACACCGGTGGCATCCACCGCCACCAGGCTCACCGCCAGGGCTCTGCGTAGAAAATCATCGGCTATGAATTGCCCCGTGCTGCCAGGCGCTACCCGCCACAGGTCGGCCTCTGTGAGGTAGCCACGCAGGCGCAGGCCATGTTCGGTCACCCGCGCCAGCGGCAGGTCGGCGCTGACCCAACGGCCCGGCTGCAGGCTGTCGGCCAGGTCACGCACGGTACCGGCGTGCGGCGCACGCAGGCTCAAGCGCGCACGCTGTGCCGCCAGGCCGCGGTACTCCGCCACCGCCTCGGCCAGGCGCTGTTCGAGAATGCCACTGTCCACCGCCGTGGTACTGCGGCTGGACTGGCGGCGCAACTGCAGCTGCAGAATGCTGATTTCACGCCGGTTGATCGCCATGCGCGATTCCAGGTCCGGCGAGGCCAGCACAGCCAGCACCTGGTTCTCGCTCACCTGTTGTCCGTCGCGTACCTGCACAGCCACGACCTGCGCCGCTACCGGTGCATGCAAGGTACTGGCCCGCGAGGCCTCAAGCATCGCTGGCACCTCCACCCCACTGCGCCAGGGCACCAGCAGCAGCGCCAGCAATGCCATCAGGCCGCCCGCCAGCCATAGCACCTTGCGTGGCTGCGCACGGTCGCGGTGCTGCCACCAGTGGCGCATTTCCTTCCACACCGGCAGGCCGATGAACCACACCAGTTCGACCACCATCAGGAAGATGCCGAGCACCTTGAAGAACAAGTGGTAGACCGCCAGCGCAATTCCGAAGAACAGCACGGCGCGCCACAGCCACGACGCGTACCCCCAGCACAGCAGCCGCTTGCGCAGGCTTGGCGACCAGTGTTCAGGCGGCGCTTCGCCGTACCCGAACAAGGTTTCACGCAGGTGCCAGCGGCACAGGGCGTAGCCTCGCCCTTGCAGGTTATCCACACCCCACAGGTCGCTGAGCAGGAAGTAACCATCAAAGCGCATCAGCGGGTTGACGTTGATCACCAGGGTGGTGATCCAGGTCGCACTGGCAAGCATGAACGCCGCCGTGCGCCCTGCCCCGTCCGGCAGCAGCGACCAGGCCAGCAGGGCGATGCCTGCCAGCAGCAATTCCGCCAGCACGCCACCGGCACCGATCAGCAAACGGGTACGGCGGTCTTGCACGCGCCAGGCATCGCTGACGTCGGTGTACAGCATGGGCAAAAGCACCATGAACGCCACGCCCATGCTCGGCACCCTGCAACCGGCGCGCTTGGCCATGTAGGCATGCCCGAATTCGTGGCAAAGCTTGGCGAACCCCAAGGCAATGGCGAAGGCCGCCATGCCGCCAAAGCTCAACAACTGGGGAAATGTCGCCAGAAACCGCTCCCAGTCGCGCATCACCAGGAAGGCGCCCAACAGCACCACTACTGGCAACCCCACCCGCAGCAGGCTGGGCCCATGGCGCTCCAGCCATGGCCAGGTACGGTTGAGAAAAGCGTCCGGGCGCCACAGCGGGATCCGAAAGAACAGGTACTTGTGCAGCACCTGGGTCCAGATGCCCTGGCGCTGGCTGGCGGCCTTGGCCGCATAGCTGGCGCCCTGCTCCGGGTCGCCGCCGCTGATCAGGTCGTGGCCACGCAGGAACTTCAACAACTCGTCCAGCGACTGCGGGGTCAACGGCACCCCAGGCTCGGCGTTGGCCGCTTTCAGCACTTGCAGTCCGTCCGCCAGGGCCCAGTGGCGCAGCAGGCGCATGGCAGGTGCACCGAGTTTGAAATACTTGCCCCGCAACGGGTCGGCCAGTGTCCACTGCGGCGAACCGTCCAGCCCTGGCGTTGCCGCCGAGAGCTGCAAGTCTGGGCGTAGCGGCGGCAGCATCATAGCCCCACCGCCTGACGCAACGCTGCCAACGGCCTACGCAGCAAATACAGCGCCAGTGGCGCGCGATCGCCGAACAACTTGGCGGTGCCGCGCAAACCGATACGCGGCGGGGCGTTGTCGAAGCTGGCGTCCAGCCGGTAAGCCAACTGGCCGGCAGGCGTGCTCTGCGCTTCGTAGGCCGCACGGTCAAGCTTGGCCGCATGGCGGTGCAATGGATCGCTGTCGAGGAACAACGCCACTTCGGCTCCTGTTTCCAGGCCAATGGCGTCGGCAACTGGCAGCTCGATACGCAAATCGGCCTGCGCCGGGTCGGCAATTTCCATCAGCCTTTCACCGGTACGGATCGGCTTGCCGAGCATACGCTGGGCATCGGCGAATACCGCGATGCCATCGCGTTCTGCCTTTACCTCACTGCGCGCCAGCAAGTCGCGGGCGTAGTCGCGCTCGGCGCGCTTCTGCTCCACGCGTGCGGCCAGCATGTCCAGGCGCGCACTGGAGTCGGCATCGGAAAACGCCCGTTGGGTATTGGCTTTCAGTTCAGCCTCGGCGACCCCAAGGGTACGCTCGGCCACATCGGCCTGCGCCTTGAGAACCGTGGCATCGAAGCGCACCAGCGGTTCACCGGCACGGACCGGCTGGTTAGGCTTGACCAGAAACTCGGCGATTACACCGTCCAGCGGCGCGGCGACGATCTGGCCATTGCGCGGTACCACTTCGGCAGGCGCCAGTACCGACTGCCGGACAGGCAGCAGCAGCAACAGCAAAAGCGCGCCGGCCACGGCCCAGCGGGTGCGGGCCGGCCAGCGCAGGCGCCAGGGCTTGCTCGGTTGCAGGGCCCGCCAGGCATGGCTGTAGCAATCGCCCAACTGCGCCAGCAGCGCCTGCTCGGCCTCGCTCCACGGGTTGTCCCGGGCCAGCCACAACCCGCCAAAAACGTCACCACGGCGGTCTTTCAGCGGTAGCCAGAACGCATGGGGTGCCGACAGCGCCTGCCAGTCATCGCGGCTGTTCGAGTCCACGCTGTCCTGCGGCACTGCACCTGGCAAGCCCAAGCGCTCGCCGTTGGCCAGCTGCGCGGCCACGCGCTCGATGAACACCACGAAGGGCGCGTTTGGCTCGACCACACTGATGCCGGTCAAGGCGCGGACCTTGCCGGCAATCAGCAAGGCGCCGTGGCGATAGCCAAACAACGGCTGGCTGTCATTGACCATGCTGAACGACAGCACCTCGATGGAGGCAGCCGCTCGCGCCTGACGCTCCAGCTTCAGGTAATGGGCCAGCAGTTGCTCCAGCGGGCCGGGAACGGGCGCGTTCATTGTGGCTGGGCGAAGTGGGCGGTACCGCTCATCCCGGCCAGCAGGCCTGGTGTCTTGGCCGGCACGCTGGCGATCAGCAGCAGCGTCTGGCTGCCCTCATCGATACGCGCCCCCAGGCGCTTGACCACTGCATCAATGGGTTGGCCGGTTTCATCGGGGACAAAACTGAAGGTCTGCTCAGGCTTGAGTTTGCCGAGCCAGCGCGAGGGCACCAGCAAATGGATTTCCAGCGAGCGGTTGTCGACGATTTCCAGCAACGGCGCGCCGCTGGCCACGCTTTCGTGAGCCTGCACCCGGCGTGTCACCACTTGCCCGTCGAACGGTGCCTTGACCTGGCAACGCTGCACTTGCACCTGATAAACCTGGGCTTCGGCCTGGGCTTGCGCCTGGCGAGCCTCGGCCAGGCTTACCTCGAAACGGCCGACCGAATTCAACGCGGCCAGTTGTTGCTTGTTGCGCAGCTCTTCCCGGGCAGCCCGCACAGCAGCACCGGAGGCATTGGCCTGGGCCTGATAAGCACTGCAATCGAAGCGCACCAGCACATCGCCCTTGCTGAAGGCCTGGCCTTCGGCAAACGGCATCTCCACCACCCGGCCGGGCAACTCACTGGCCAGGACCGCCTGCGAGCGTGCACGCAAGACCCCGCGTATTTCGCTGGCAGTGGCTGCAGGTGCATCCAGCAACGGATCGCCCTCAGTGGCGGCTTGCGCCACAACGCCCCAAACAACCAGTACCGCACAGCCCAGCCACTGCTTCATGTCGCTACGTCCTTGTATGAATCTTTACGCTTGCAAAGGGGTTATCAGCCGATTTGCCCCGAACTTGATCCACCGTCGGTCGCCCACCGGGCGTCATTGGCCGTTGGGATACAACAGAAGCGTCAAAGGCAGGAAATGAGGAGCTGTATAGCCGGGAATGTTGGGGACTGTGAAAAGCATCACAAAAATTGCGCAGCGCAATGGCCGAATGCTATCAATGTTTTTGTCCTGCTGGAAGTAGGCGCGCCTGTTAAACGTGGGCGATCACTGTCTTACGGTGTTTGGCCGCGCAAACGAAAAAGCCCGCCTTGAATAGGCGGGCTTATCGTAGATGGTGGGTCGTGTAGGATTCGAACCTACGACCAATTGGTTAAAAGCCAACTGCTCTACCAACTGAGCTAACGACCCAAAAATGGTCGGGGTGAGGGGATTCGAACTCCTGACATCCTGCTCCCAAAGCAGGCGCGCTACCGGACTGCGCTACACCCCGAGGTCTTTCAAAAAAAAGGGCATCTCTTTGAGATGCCCTTCTTTACATGGTGGGTCGTGTAGGATTCGAACCTACGACCAATTGGTTAAAAGCCAACTGCTCTACCAACTGAGCTAACGACCCGGAAAATGGTCGGGGTGAGGGGATTCGAACTCCTGACATCCTGCTCCCAAAGCAGGCGCGCTACCGGACTGCGCTACACCCCGAGATGGCTCCGCGACCTGGACTCGAACCAGGGACCCAATGATTAACAGTCATTTGCTCTACCGACTGAGCTATCGCGGAACTGAACTTCGGTACTACTTTCCGATTTGCTACTCCGAAGACTGTGTTCGCTTCGGACTCTTGAGCTTCGCTGCTTTCGCGTTGTAGCTGCTGAGGCCGGCTATTCTACATTCTTCGTTTTGCTTGTCAACCACTTTTTTTCATTCAACTTACTGATTTGTAAGTTGTTTTTCGGCCATCGTTACTGCTGATGATTCGCTTAGTGCCTGACAACGCGGCGTATATTAGGGGCACTCGTTTTTTGATGCAAGCAAAAATTTCAAAAATTTCAGCGGGTTATCCAGACAGGCTGGGAAAGCCCGAATTTGCTGGGGCGGTGCCGGCTTCTTCGCGGGTGAACCCGCTCCTCCAGGGTTATGCGCAGGCTTCAAGGCTGCAGGTAAACGTATGACCCGCTAACAGGCCAGCGCAGGCAGCCAGGAAAAAAAAGCCCCGCAAACGCGGGGCTCATGGTGAAGCAGGTCAGCCAAAGACGATTTCGTCGCCGTCCACCTTGGCAGTGATCGCGGTACCCGGCATGAACTTGCCTGCCAGGATCAACTGCGCCAGCGGGTTTTCGATCCAGCGCTGGATCGCCCGTTTCAGCGGGCGGGCACCGTAGACAGGGTCGTAACCCACGGCGATCAGCTTGTCCAACGCTTCCGGGCTCAGGCTCAGCGACAATTCGCGCTCCAGCAGGCGGCTGCGCAGGCGGCCCAGCTGTATCTCGGTAATGCCGGCGATCTGCTCGCGGCCCAGCGGCTCGAACACCACCACTTCGTCGATACGGTTGATGAACTCCGGACGGAAGTGCGCCCCTACTGCATCCATCACTGCCGCACGCTGGGCCTCACGGTCGCCGACCAGCTCCTGGATCTGTGCCGAGCCCAGGTTGGAGGTCATCACGATCACCGTATTGCGGAAGTCCACGGTGCGCCCGTGGCTGTCGGTCAGGCGGCCGTCTTCCAGCACCTGCAGCAACACGTTGAACACATCCGGGTGGGCCTTCTCCACCTCGTCCAGCAGCACCACCGAGTAGGGCTTGCGCCGTACCGCCTCGGTCAGGTAACCGCCCTCTTCGTACCCTACGTACCCGGGTGGCGCACCAATCAGGCGAGCCACGGAGTGTTTCTCCATGAACTCGGACATGTCGATGCGGACCATGGCCTCTTCGGTGTCGAACAGGAACTCGGCCAGTGCCTTGCACAGCTCGGTCTTGCCCACACCGGTAGGGCCCAGGAACAGGAACGAACCACTTGGCCGGTTGGGGTCGGACAACCCGGCACGCGAGCGGCGCACAGCGTTGGCCACGGCGGTTACCGCTTCGCCCTGCCCGATCACGCGCTGGTGCAGCAACGCTTCCATTTTCAGCAGTTTTTCGCGCTCGCCCTCCAGCATCTTGGATACCGGAATACCGGTCCACTTCGACACCACCTCGGCAATCTCTTCCTCGGTCACCTTGTTGCGCAGCAACTGGTTCTCGGTCTTGCCGTGCTGGTCGACCATCTGCAGGCTGCGCTCCAGGTCCGGGATTACCCCGTACTGCAGCTCGGCCATGCGGCTCAGGTCGCCCTTGCGGCGGGCAGCTTCCAGCTCCTGGCGGGCCTGCTCGATCTTTTGCTGGATCTGCGCCGAGCCCTGTACTTCGGCTTTCTCCGAAGCCCAGATTTCTTCCAGGTCGGAATACTCGCGCTCCAGCCGTTCGATTTCTTCGGTCAGCTTCTCCAGGCGCTTTTTCGCTGCCTCGTCTTCTTCCTTCTTCAGCGCCTGCGATTCCACTTTCAACTGGATCAGGCGGCGATCGAGGCGGTCGAGCACTTCCGGCTTGGAGTCGATCTCCATGCGGATGCGGCTGGCCGCTTCGTCGATCAGGTCAATGGCCTTGTCCGGCAACTGACGGTCGGTGATGTAGCGGTGGCTGAGTTTGGCCGCAGCAATAATGGCACCGTCGGTGATGGCCACCTTGTGGTGCACTTCGTAGCGTTCTTTCAGGCCACGCAGGATGGCGATGGTGTCTTCTTCGCTCGGTTCCTCTACCAGCACTTTCTGGAAGCGGCGCTCCAGGGCGGCGTCTTTCTCGATGAACTGGCGGTACTCGTTCAGCGTAGTGGCGCCCACGCAGTGCAGTTCGCCACGGGCCAGGGCCGGCTTGAGCATGTTGCCTGCGTCCATGGCACCCTCGCCCTTGCCGGCGCCAACCATGGTGTGCAGTTCGTCGATGAACAGAATGATCTGGCCTTCCTGCTTGGACAGCTCGTTCAGCAGCCCTTTCAGGCGCTCCTCGAACTCACCGCGGTACTTGGCACCCGCAATCAGCGCGCCCATGTCCAGCGCCAGCAGGCGTTTGCCTTTCAGGCCGTCGGGCACTTCGCCATTGATGATGCGCTGGGCCAGGCCCTCGGCGATGGCGGTCTTGCCCACGCCGGGTTCGCCGATCAGCACCGGGTTGTTCTTGGTACGGCGTTGCAGCACCTGCACCGTACGGCGGATTTCGTCGTCGCGGCCAATGACCGGGTCCAGCTTGCCTTCTTCGGCACGCTTGGTGAGGTCGACGGTGTACTTGTCCAGCGCCTGGCGCGACTCTTCGGCGTTGGCGTCATTCACCGCCGCGCCACCGCGCAGGTTGTTGATGGCATTTTCCAGGGCCTTTTTGCTGACACCCTGGCTGAGCAGCAACTTGCCCAGCTTGCTGTTCTCGTCCATGGCGGCCAGCAACACCAGCTCGCTGGAAATGAACTGGTCGCCCTTTTGCTGGGCCAGGCGGTCGGCCTGGTTGAGCAGGCGCGCCAGGTCCTGCGACATGTTCACGTCGCCGGTGGGGTTCTGGATTTTCGGCAGCTGGTCGAGTTCTTTCACCAGTGCCTGGCGCAGGCTATTGATATCGAAGCCCACTTGCATCAGCAGTGGCTTGATCGAGCCGCCCTGCTGTTCGAGCAATGCCTGCAACAGGTGCACGGGCTCGATAGCAGGGTGGTCCATGCCTACGGCCAGGGATTGGGCATCGGATATTGCAAGTTGCAGCTTGCTGGTCAAACGGTCTATTCGCATGGTGTACCTTCCTTTAAAGGGCAGGTCGGAGCGATGGACAGCGCCTGTTTATAAAGAAACCTGCCTGAGATGCCTTTATAGATAAGGCTGATTCTGGAAGATTCAAGCGTAGCGGGGTTGACCGGGATCAACAGGTTGGATTAGCGCTTGGGGCAGGCGGTGCCCATCAAGGCTAGAGCGGCTGCAACCACACCAGCGAAGCGAAGCGGCCACCCTGCGGCGTACGGCGGTAGGAGAAAAACCGCTCGTCACTGACCGTGCACCAGCCACCGCCATAAACAGCCGATACCCCACCGGCCGCCAGGCGAATGCGCGCCAATTCGTAGATGTCTGCCATCAGCTTGCCTGGCCGCTCGCCCTCGACAAAAGCCCGGGCGGCCTCGGGGTGCACGGCAGTAAAGGCATCGCGCACTTCCAGCCCCACTTCGAAAGCCTTGGGCCCGATCGCCGGCCCCAGCCACACCAGCACCTCCTGGGGCGCCAGCGCCAGGCGGTCGAGGGTGGCTTCCAGCACACCACCCGCCAGCCCGCGCCAGCCCGCATGCGCCGCCGCCACGCGGGTGCCCGCACGGTCACAGAACAGTACAGGCAGGCAGTCGGCCGTCATCACGGTGCAGGCAATGCCGGGCTGGCGGGTGCAGCTGGCATCGGCCTCGGCTACCACGGCCGGGTTGGCATCCGCCACCTCCAGCCCATGCACCTGCTTGAGCCAGGCTGGCTGGATGGCGAACTGCTCGCGCAGGCGGCGACGGTTTTCGGCAACCGCGGCAGGGTCATCCCCCACATGGTCACCCAGGTTGAACGTGGCGTAGGGCGGCAGGCTCACACCGCCCTGACGGGTGGTGACACAGGCGCGTACCGAGGCCGGGGCCGGCCAGTCGGGAAACAGCAGCGTCTGCGCCAGGTCACTCATCCGATGAAGCTCTCACGGTCCTGGTTGAGCAGCGACAGCAACCAGACGAAGTCGTCGGGCAGTGGCGACTCCCACTTCATGACTTCACCGGTGATCGGGTGGGCCAGGGCAAGGAACCGCGCGTGCAGCGCCTGGCGCGGGAAGCTTTTCACTGCCTCGACCATGGTGGGGCTGGCAGCCGGCGGAATGCGGAAGCGGCCACCGTAGGTCTGGTCGCCGACCAGCGGAAAGCCGACATGGGCCATGTGCACGCGGATCTGGTGGGTGCGGCCGGTTTCCAGCTTGACCCGTACATGGGTGTGCGAGCGGAAGCGCTTGAGCACCCGGTAGTGGCTGACGGCTGGCTTGCCGCCGTCGGTGACCGCCATGCGCTGGCGCATACCGCCGTGGCGACCGATCGGGGCGTCGATCTTGCCACCGGCGGTGACCACGCCGATGACGATGCACTCATAAATGCGGCTGACCTTGCGCGCCTGCATCTGCTCGACCAGCTTGGTCTGCGCCTGCAGGGTCTTGGCCACCACCATCAGCCCGGTGGTGTCCTTGTCCAGGCGGTGAACGATACCGGCACGCGGTACGTTGACGATGTCTGGCACGTGGTGCAGCAGCGCATTGAGCAGGGTGCCGCTGGCGTGCCCGGCAGCCGGGTGCACGACCAGCCCGGCGGGCTTGTTGATGACCATGATGTGGTCGTCTTCGTAGACGATATCCAGTTCGATATCTTCTGCTACCCACTCACCCTGGGCTTCCTGTTCGGCCTGCAGGGCAAGCTGGGAGCCACCGTGAACGAGGTCGCGAGGGCGCACGACGGCACCATCGACCGTCAGGCGGCCCTCTTTGATCCACGAAGTTAGCCGCGAACGCGAGTACTCGGCGAACAATTGGGCGGCGACCTGGTCGAGGCGTTGGCCGCCCAATTCGGACGGGACCTCTGCGCTAAGTTGAATGATCTCGGACATGCTCGATTCGGCGGGCGCACAGCCTTTGGTTTCGGCTGCGAGCTTGTGGTTAAATACGGCTTCTTTTGTCCCGGGGTTGGCCGGGGCGCTCATCATAACAGGACGGCACCGCCCAAAACAGCGGCCGTCAAAGGGACGCAAGCCGCCATGCAAGTGAAACACCTGCTGCTGATCGCCATCCTTGGGCTCACCGCGGCCTGTTCCTCGAATAAGGAAGTCATCGACGAGAACCTCAGCGAGGCCGAGCTGTACCAGCAGGCCCAGGCTGATCTGGACAACTCCAGCTACACCAGCGCCGTGAACAAGCTCAAGGCCCTGGAGTCGCGCTACCCGTTCGGCCGTTATGCCGACCAGGCGCAGCTCGAGCTGATCTACGCCAACTACAAGAACGCCGAGCCCGAGGCGGCCAAGTCGGCTGCCGAGCGCTTCATTCGCCTGCACCCGCAGCACCCGAACGTGGACTACGCCTACTACCTCAAGGGCCTGACCTCGTTCGACCAGGACCGTGGCCTGCTGGCGCGCTTCCTGCCGCTGGACATGACCAAGCGTGACCCGGGTGCTGCCCGCGACTCGTACAACGAGTTCGCCCAGCTGACCAGCCGCTTCCCCAACAGCCGCTACGCGCCCGATGCCAAGCAGCGCATGATCTACCTGCGCAACCTGCTGGCGTCGTACGAAATCCACGTGGCCGACTACTACCTGAGCCGCCAGGCTTACGTGGCTGCCGCCAACCGTGGCCGCTACGTGGTCGAGAACTTCCAGGAAACGCCTTCGGTCGGCGACGGCCTGGCGGTAATGGTCGAGTCGTACCAGAAGATGCACCTGGACGAACTGGCCGCCACCAGCCTGGAAACCCTCAAGCTCAACTACCCGGACCACCCAAGCCTGGTCGATGGCGAGTTCCAGCCCAAGCAGACCGAGTCTGACGGCCGCGGCTGGCTGTCCAAGGCCACCCTGGGCCTGATCGAGACCGACACGCCGCTGCCGCCGGGTGAAACCCGCGCCAACCAGGACGTGGTCAAGCAGTTCCAGGACGCGCGCGACGAGATGCCGCAAGAGCTGCTGCCCAAGGATGAAAACGGCGACCCGATCGTGCCCGAGGGCCCGAAAGAGGCCGAGAAAGACCGCTCCTGGTTCAGCTACATGACCTTTGGTCTGTTCGATTGACCGACCGCGGTAAATGAAAGGGAGGCCTTGGGCCAATACCCGTCAGTTAAGTGATTTGGGGCCGCTTTGCGACCCTTCGCGGGCACGCCCGCTCCCACAGGGCATTGCGCATTTCTTGAGTTCAGCGCCAAACGTGTGGGAGCGGGCGTGCCCGCGAAGGGCTGCAAAGCAGCCCCAGTAACGCTTAACTGACTGGCATTAGGCCTCGGGCCTCCCTTTTTTGTCGGCTGCATCCTAGACTGTCGGCTTCTTCCATCAACAAGCTGGACACCATGGTTCGCCTACTTTTCTGGATCGCCCTGATCGCCGCCGCGTTCTGGCTGTGGCGCAAATTCAAAATCAGCCAGCAGTCGCGCCCCGAAGCCAAGCTCGATGCGCCACTGACGATGGTGCGCTGCGCCCATTGCGGCGTGCACCTGCCCAATGATCGGGCGCTGCAGCAGGGCAACGAGTGGTATTGCAGCCAGGCCCACCTGCAGCAAGGTCCTGGCCGCCAAGGCTGAACAAAGAGCCCTGTGGGAGCAGGTTTACCCACACCCACAGGGTCTGCAGTCCATACACCTCTTCACATATCCCTCCCCGACCCTTTCACACCAAATACGACTCCTCCCCCTCCCCCAGCATTGACCCACCCCGGCAAAATTCGCTAAATCCTATTTATCCGCATAAATATGAAAAATAGCGAAATGCTCAAACCCAAACGCAAGCGCCAAAAGCTGTCGGATGTGATCGTCGAATCGGTCAAGCGCTCGATCGTCACCGAAGCGCTGCACCCCGGCGACCGCCTGCCCACCGAGCGTGAGCTGATGGAACACTTCGAGTGCTCCAAGGGCACTGCCCGCGAGGCACTCAAGGCACTTGAGGTCGAAGGCCTGGTCAGCACCCGCACCGGCCCTGCCGGTGGTGCCTACCTGGCCGAGGTCGGCACCGAGCCCGCCAGCCGAGCGCTGCGCAACTACCTGCACTTTCAGCACCTGGACGGCGAGCAGGTGTACCAGCTGCGCAAAGTCATCGAGGTCGAGTTGGCAGTGTCGGTAATGGGCCAGCTGAGCGAAGCGGACTATGCCGCGCTTGAGGCCAACATCGACTTCTGCAGTGCGCCGGAAGACAGCGAAGAGGGCCAGCGCGAACAGCGCCTGGCGGAGCTGGAGTTCCACACCCTGCTGGCCCACCGCTGCCCCAACCCGTTGCTGCGCTTCATGGCCGTGTTCCTCAACGACCTGCTGCGCGACCTGGTGGTGCTGAAAAAGGCCTACCTGCCCAAGCGCCAGCAGTTCGCCGCAGCCAACATCGACTACCACAAACAACTGCTCAGCGCCCTGCGCGGCAGTGACGAGCCCAGCGTACGCCGGCTGATGCACGAGCACATGTGCGACGCCGAACACCACATGACCGCACTGGAGGGCGAGGTCGCCCGCCACTTCCTGCTGGAGTTCAACCACCACCACTGATCCGCCTGGAAAGAGGCCTGCTCACAGGCCCGGCCGTACCCGCTTTGTCATTGCCACTCCTGCCTAATAACCACAACCAAGGAGTTACCCATGCAAAGACGTACCCTGCTCAAGGCAGGCCTTGCCCTGGGTGCCTTCGGTAGCCTCCCTTTGGGAGCACACCGGGCATTCGCCGATCAACCGTTGACCTTCTATGGGCTCAAGTCCATGTCGGGTGCCTTCGCCAGCTACGGCAAGTACGCCGACATGGGCTCGCGCCTGGCCATCGCCGAATACCCGCAGTTGCTGGGGCGCCCGCTCAAGTACAAAGTCATCGACACCGAAGGCAACGCCGGTAAGGCCGTGCGCAAGGTACAGGAAGCCATTGGCCAGGATGGCGCCCGCTTCTTCCAGGGCTGCACCTTGTCGTCTTCGGCGCTGGCGGTTTCCAAGGAAATACACAAGGCCGGTGGCGTGTTCATGACCCCGGTGGGCGCCGACGAAATCACCGGCAAGGACTGCAACGCCTCGACCTTCCGCTGGTCGGTGCCGACCTACGGCGCCATCCGCGAAACCCTGGTGCCGATGATTCGCCAACTTCCGCAGGCCAAGCGCTGGTACACCATCACCCCGCAATACGTGTTCGGCGACGCGCTGCTGGACAACGCCCGCAAAGTCTTCGCCGAGCAGGGCGTGGAACATATCGGCAACAGCTATCACTCGCTGCAAGAGCAGGAATTCTCGGGTTACCTCACCAATGCCATCGCGGCCAAACCCGACGTGCTGGTGCTGCTCAACTTCGGCAGCCAGGCCTCCAACGCGCTGCGCCAGGCGGTCAACTTCGGCATCAAGGACCGCATGAAAGTACTGATGGTGTGGTCCGCCGGCCTCGACCAGTTCCAGGAACTGGGCAGTGACGTGCTCGAAGGCGTGTACCTGGGCGCGCAGTACTGGCACCAGGTGGATACGCCGCTGAACCAGCAACTGGTTGCCGCCACCCGCAAGGCCTACGGCATCAACCCCAACTACCCGCTGGCCGCCGACTACATCGGCACCAAGGTCATGCTCGAAGCCATCGTCAAGGCCGGCAGCCTGGACGGTGCCGCCGTCTCTGCAGCACTGCAGGGCATGCGTTTCCAGGGGCCGACCGGCGACGAGCTGATCCGCCCGGGCGACCACCAGGTGCTCAAGGATTACTACCTGCTGCGCGGCAAGCCCCAAGGGCAGATGCGCGACGAAGACGACTTGGCCGAAGTCATCAGCTCGGGCCGCTCGTTCGTCGAGCCCGACCACACCGGTTGCGCCTTGGCCTGAAGCCGCGGCGTTAGTCACTCACACTCGTACAGGCAGCCGCGCCGCGCGCTGTCGAGGGCACGCTCATGCTCGATTTGTACCTGTTCCAACTGCTCAACGGCCTGGGCCTGGGGATGATCTACTTCCTCATCGCCGTAGGCCTGACGATCATTTTCGGCTTGCTCAACTTCGTCAACTTCGCCCATGGTGCGTTCTTTCTGCTTGGCGCCTACCTGTGCTACACCGCCGTGGCCATCACCGGCAGCTTCTGGCTGGCGCTGCTGATCGCTCCCTTGGTGGTGGCCGCCCTGGCCTGGGCGGTCGAGCGCCTGCTGATCAAACGCATCTATCACCTGCCACACACCTTCCAGATCCTCGTTACCCTTGGCATCGCCCTGATCATCCAGGAAGCCTCGGTGCTGATCTGGGGCCCCGTGGGCAAGAACATCGCCGTGCCGCCCGAGCTGCGCGGGGTGTTGATCCTGGGTGACTTCATCTACCCGTACTACCGCCTGTTCCTGATCGGTTTCGCCGCACTGATCGGCGTTGGCCTGTGGCTGCTACTGGAGCGCACCCGCTTCGGCGCCCTGGTGCGGGCCGGCAGCGAGAGCACCGAAACCGTGTCGCTGCTGGGTACCAATATCTTCCGCCTGTTCTCCCTGACATTCGCCCTGGGCGTAGGCCTGGCCGGCGTGGCCGGTGTGCTGTTCGCGCCGCTGCGCGGGGCCCAGCCCTTCGTCGGCCCGGAAATCCTCGGCATCGCCTTCGTGGTGGTGGTGATCGGCGGCATGGGCTCGTTTGGCGGTGCGCTGGTCGGCGGCCTGTTGGTGGGTGTGGTGCAAAGCATGATGACCAGCCTGTGGCCACAAGGCGCCAGCCTGATGATCTACGGCGCCATGGCGGCGGTGATCCTGGTGCGTCCGTATGGCCTGTTCGGGAGAGCCTGAGATGAGTGAAAAAAACCCTTTGCCAATCGCCACGGGCCGTGCCCCGGCACTGCTGTTGCTGGTAGTCGCCAGCCTGGTGGCGCTGCCGTTGCTGCTGCCATCGGCCACCCTGGCCACTGAAATCCTGATCTTTGCCCTGGCCGCGCTGGCCTGCAACCTGTTGCTGGGCTATACCGGCCTGCTGTCGTTCGGCCAAGGCATCTTCTTTGGTGTGGGCGCCTATGGTGCGGCATTGCTGATGATCCACCTGCAGTGGGGCATGTTCGCTGCGCTGCTTGGCGCCGCTGTATTCGGCGCCTTCCTCGCGCTGCTGGTGGGCGCCCTGGCCATACGCCGCACGGGCATCTACTTCGTGATGCTGACCTTGGCCTTCAGCCAGATGGCCTATTTCCTGGCCTATACCCTCAGTGGCTGGACCGGCGGCGACAACGGCCTGCTCGACGTACCACGGCCGAACATCGAGATCGCCGGCCATGTGCTGGTCGACCTGGCCGACCCGCGGCACTTCTATGTGTTTGTCGCCGTGCTGTTCCTGCTGATCTTCGCCGGCGCCCTGCGGGTCATTCGCTCACCGTTCGGCAGCACCCTGCTGGCCATCCGCGAGAACGAGACCCGCGCTGCTGCCATCGGCTATGACACCCGCCATTTCAAGATCCTGGTGTTCATGCTGTCGGGCGCCATCACCGGGATTGCCGGGGCGCTGTACGCCATGCTGCTGCATTTTGCGCCGCTGTCGAACATCGACCTGATGATGAGCGAGAACATTCTGATCATGACCATTGTCGGCGGTACCGGCTCGCTGTTCGGCTCGCTGCTGGGGGCCGGTGCCATCGTGCTGTTGGGCGATGTGCTGTCCGAACTGTGGCCACGCTGGCTGATGCTGCTGGGGGTGATCCTGATCCTGGTCGTGGTGTTCATGCGCGGTGGGCTGTGGGGCGGCCTGACCGAACTGGCCAAGCGCCTGCTGGCTAGCCGTGCCCCCCATGACAAACCCCAGGCCAAGACCAAGGAGACCTTGTGATGAGCGACTACCTCCTGCAAACCTGCCAGCTGGAGCTGGCATACGGGCCGTTCAAGGCGGTCGCGGGCGTGGACCTCAACGTGCGCGCCGGCACCATTCATACCGTTATCGGGCCCAACGGCGCCGGCAAGACCAGCCTGTTCCACTGCCTGACCGGTGAGCGCCAGGCTACCGCGGGCAAGATCCTGTTCAATGGCCAGGACATCGTCCGCAAGCCGTCCCACGGCCGTGTGGCACTGGGCATGGCGCGTTCGTTTCAACTCACCAGCCTGTTCCAGAACCTGTCGGTACGCGAGAACCTGCGCCTGGCGGCCCATGGCCGCGATGGCCTGGGCGCGCTGAACTTCTGGCGTAGCGTCGAGCACAAGCGCAGCCACTGGGACACCGCCGACCAGGTACTGGAACGCCTGCAGCTGACTGGCCGTGCCAACACCCTCGCCGGCGAGCTGTCGCACGGCCAGCAACGGGTGCTGGAAGTGGGCATGTCCATCTGCGCCAAGCCAACCCTGCTGATGCTCGACGAACCCACCTCGGGCATGGGCATTGATGACATCCCGGTCATGACCGACCTGATCAGCGACCTGGGCCGTGACCATACCGTGCTGTTGATCGAGCACAACATGAGCATCGTCATGTCGATCAGCCAGCGCATCACGGTAATGAGCCACGGCCAGATCCTGGTCGAGGGTACCCCTGAACAGGTGCGCAACGACGAACGCGTGCGCACTGCCTACCTTGGTGAGGCCGCCTGATGCTCAACGTCGATTCGATCCATTCCTACTACGACAAGAGCCATGTGCTCGAAGGCGTCTCGCTCAAGGTCGAGGCTGGCGAACTGGTCACACTGCTTGGGCGCAACGGTGCCGGCAAGACCACCACCTTGCGCAGCATTCTTGGCATCGTTCGCCCTCGGCAGGGGCAGATCAGCTTCAACGGCCAACAGTTGGTCGGCCGTGAAATCTTCGACATTGCCCGGCTGGGCATTGCCCTGGTGCCAGAGCACCGCGGCATTTTCCGCCAGCTCAGTGTCGAGGAGAACCTGAAGATCGCCGTGCGCAAGACCAGCCGCTGGCAGCTGGAGGACGTGTACAGCATGTTTCCGCGGCTGAAGGAGCGGCGCCGTAACGGTGGCTTCGCGCTGTCCGGTGGCGAGCAGCAGATGCTGGCCATCGCCCGCGCTCTGCTCAACGGGCCCAAGCTGCTGATCCTCGATGAACCGACTGAAGGTCTGGCGCCAGTGATTGTCGACGAGCTGGTGAAGATTCTGCGGCGCATCAAGGACGAAGGGCTGTCGATCCTGCTGGTGGAGCAGAACCTGATGGTCTGCGATGCCCTTGCAGACCGCCACTACGTGCTGGAGCAGGGTCGGGTTGCCTACCAGGGCAGTGCGGCGCAGTTCCGTGAGGACCCGAGTATCAAGAACCGTTTTCTGGCCCTGAGTGCCTGACCCATACCTGTTTTTTTGTACCGGCCTCTTCGCGGGCTCGCCCGCTCCCACAGGGGCATCACTTCCTTAAGGACTACGCAGGACCTTGTGGGAGCGGGCAAGCCCGCGAAGAGGCCGGTACCAGCAACCCGATACTTTCAGGAGAGATGAACCATGAACACCCGCATCGATCCCCCGCAGCACCTGCTTGCCCAAGGCCCGCTGGTCAGCCGCGAACGCCTCTGGCAATCGCTGATGGACCTGGCCCGGCTCGGCGCCACCGCCAAGGGCGGCGTGTGCCGCCTGGCCCTGACCGACCTTGACCGCCAGGCCCGCGACCTGTTCGTACGCTGGTGCGAAGAAGCCGGCTGCACCGTCAGCGTCGACGCCATCGGCAACATTTTTGCCCGCCGCCCCGGTCGCAACCCGGCCCTGCCGCCGGTCATGACCGGCAGCCACATCGACACCCAGCCTACCGGTGGCAAGTTCGATGGCTGCTACGGGGTCATGGCCGGCCTGGAAGTCATGCGCACCCTCAACGACTTGAAGCTGACCACCGAAGCCCCACTGGAAGTGGTGGTGTGGACCAATGAAGAAGGCTCGCGCTTTCCACCGTGCATGATGGGTTCTGGGGTATTCGCCGGTAAGTTCGACCTGCAGCAGACCCTGGACAAGGTCGATGACCAGGGCCTGTCGGTGGGGGCCGAGCTGCAGCGCATCGGCTATGCCGGCCCGCGCGTACCTACCGGGCATGCCGTGGGTGCCTACTTCGAAGCGCATATCGAGCAAGGCCCGATACTGGAAGACCAGCGCACGACCATCGGCGTGGTCCAGGGCTGCCTGGGGCAGAAATGGTTCGACCTGGTGCTGACCGGTGTAGAAGCACATGCAGGCCCCACCCCCATGCACTTGCGCAAGGATGCGCTGGTCGGTGCCGCCGAGGTCGTGGCTGCGGTCAACCGTATTGCCCACGCCCACCAGCCGCATGCCTGCGGCACGGTAGGCTGCCTGACCCTGCACCCGGGCTCGCGCAACGTCATCCCCGGCCAGGTGCACATGACCATCGACCTGCGCCACCTCGACCCAGAGCACCTCGCCGCCATGGTCAGTGAAGTGCGCACGGCCATCGACACCAGCGCAACGAAACACGGCCTTGCCTGGCAGCTCACCCCGACGGCCGACTTCCCGCCGTTGTACTTCGCCGAGCAGTGCGTGGATGCCGTGCGCCAAGGGGCGCGTGCGCTGGGCCTGAGCCACATGGATATTGTCAGTGGTGCCGGCCACGATGCGATTTTCCTCGCCGAGCTGGGCCCGGCCGGGATGATATTCGTACCGTGCGAAGGCGGCATCAGCCACAACGAAATCGAAAATGCCGCGCCGCAGGACCTGGCCGATGGTTGCGACGTATTGCTGCGCGCCATGTTCCAGGCCGCCACCCCAGGAGCCCGCTGAAATGCCTCAGAAAACTGCGATTGGCGAGTTCACCGCTGCCGAACTGCTCGAACTGTACCAGCGCCGCCAGTTGTCGCCTGTGGAGGTGGTCGACGATGTGCTGGCGCGCATCGACCAGCACAACCCGGCGGTCAACGCCTATTGCCACGTCGACGGCGAAGGCGCCCGTGCCGCTGCCCGGGCCAGCGAACAACGCTGGCAACGGGGCGAGCCTTGCGGCCGGCTCGATGGCCTACCCGCCTCGATCAAGGACCTGACCCTGACCCGTGGCATGCCTACCCGCAAAGGGTCCCGCACCACCTCCGCGGCCGGGCCATGGGAGGTCGATGCCCCGTTCAGCGCCTTCATGCGCGAGGCCGGTGCAGTCCTGGTGGGCAAGACCACTACCCCCGAGTTCGGCTGGAAGGGCGTAACCGACAACCCGCTGTACGGCATCACCCGTAACCCCTGGAACACACGGCTGACTGCCGGTGGCTCGTCGGGTGGTGCCGCCGCCGCTGCCGCATTGAACCTGGGCGTACTGCACCAGGGCAGCGATGCCGGGGGCTCTATCCGCATACCCTGCGCCTTTACCGGCACCTTCGGCATCAAGCCAACGTTTGGCTATGTGCCGCAATGGCCGGCCAGTGCCATGACCGTACTGTCGCACCTGGGGCCGATGACGCGCACGGTGGACGACGCGGTGCTGATGCTCGACTGTGTCGCCCGCCCCGATCCACGTGACGGGTTGGCTGGTGCGCCACGACAGGCTCCGTGGCTGGGCCAGCAGCAAGACCTGAATGGTCTGCGCATCGCCTACAGTGCCAATTTTGGTTACGTGCAGGTCGACCCGCAGATCGAGGCGCTGGTGGCGCTAGCGGTACAGCGCCTGGCTCGGCTGGGAGCGCAGGTCGAAGAAGTGGACCCCGGCTTCAGCGACCCGCTGGAAACGTTCAATACCCTGTGGTTTGCAGGTGCAGCGCGGCTGGCCAGTGCGTTGAGCGATGAGCAGCGAGCGCTGCTTGACCCTGGGCTGCGCTGGATTGCCGAACAGGGGGCTCGCATCAGCCTGAGCCAGTACAACCAAGCACTGGAGGCACGGGCGGAGTTGATTGCGAAGATGAACGCCTTCCACCAGCGCTATGACGTGCTGGTTTCGCCGATGCTGCCGCTGGTGGCGTTCGAGGCCGGGCACAACGTGCCGCCTGGGTCGGGGATGGGGCAATGGATGGAATGGACGCCGTTCAGCTACCCCTTCAACCTGACCCAACAACCAGCAGCATCGGTGCCTTGCGGGTTCACCCGCGAAGGCTTGCCGGTGGGGCTTCAGGTCGTGGCCGGGCGCTTTGCCGATGATCAGGTGCTGCGGGTGTGCAAGGTGTATGAGCAGCATTACCCGAGCCGGCATTTACAGGCGCCTATTACAGGCTGATAACCCTACTGGCCTTCCCTGCCTCATCGCAGGCAAGCCAGCCCCCACAGGGATCGCCTTAGGGCTGACAGGTGTTTGCCACAAGGTATGGCAGCGCCTGTGAGATTGAGCACCGCCCGCGCGGCGCATCGCGAGCTGCGCTCGCTCCTACGTTTGTTTCGGGCCAGTAACCCCTGTGCCAGATGCGCGCGGCCACCTTGTTCGTACGACGCGATTTTGAGGCATGCGCCAAGGCGTTCGCGCGCAAATCCCACAGGAATAATTGGCCCGAAACAAACGTAGGAGCGAGCGCAGCTCGCGATGCGCCGCGCGGGCGGCGCTCGCTCTAACAGGCGCTGCATACCTTGTGGCAAACACCTGTCAGCCCTGATGCGATCCCCGTGGGAGCTGGCTTGCCTGCGATAGGGCCGCACAGCGGCCCCGGCATTCTCAGCCCAAACGCCCCGCTGGGGCATAGGGCGCCGGGTCGATGATCGGTTCGGCACCGGTCAGCAAATCGGTAAACAGCTGGCACGAAGCCGGCGCCAGCACCAACCCGTTCCGGTAGTGCCCGCAGTTCAACCACAACCCCGCATGCCCCGGCACCGGCCCGATATACGGAATGCCCTCAGGCGACCCCGGCCGCAGCCCGGCCCAGTGCGCCACCACGGTGGCCCCTTCCAGCTCAGGCAACAACTCCACCGCCGAAGCCTTCAGGCTCTGCAGTGCATCCCCGGTCGGGGTCTTGTCATACCCGGCATGCTCAAGCGTACTGCCCACCAGAATGTGCCCATCACGCCGCGGGATCGCATAGCGCCCCTTGGCCAGCACCATGCTCGGCAGGAAGTCTTCGGCACATTTGAACAGAATCATCTGGCCCTTCACTGGTTCCACCGGCAGCGCCAGGCCAAGCGTACGCAACAGGTCGCCACTCCAGGCGCCAGCACTGAGCACCACCTCATCCGCCGCCAGCACACCGTCGGCCGTCTGCACCCCGGCCACACGCCCGCCTTGCTGGGCGAAACCGGTGATCTGGCAGTGCTCGCGCAAAGTCACGTTCGGCATCGCCAGCAACGCCGCCTTCAGCGATTTCACCAGGCGCGGGTTGCGCACATTGGCCACGCCCGCCATGTAGATGGCGCGCTTGAAACCCGGGCCCAGTACCGGCACCGCGTCATAGGCTGCCGAGATATCCACCGCACTCAACGGCCGCTGTTCGCGCTCGGCCCAGGCCAGCGCTTGAGCTTCGTCATCCAGGTCCAGCCAGTACAGGCCAGTGGTGTGCACTTCGGGGTCGACACCGGTGCTGGCGAACAAGCGTTCGCCCAACTGCGGATAAAAGTCCTGTGACCAGTGCGCCAGGGCAGTCACTGCCGGGCTGTAGCGCCACGGGTACAGCGGCGAAACGATGCCGCCACCGGCCCACGACGACTCACGGCCGACCTCGCCCTGATCGCACACCACCACATGGTCGACCTTGGCCGCCAGGTTGAACGCCGTCAACAGGCCGATCACCCCGCCGCCAACCACCACTACTTGCTTGCTCATCTGTCGATCCAACACCTGAAGTAAAACCGCGATGCGCCGGGCACCATTCAACCTTCAGCTCCCCCAGCAGTGCGCGCTGTGCTCAACGGCACCCAGGTTGCGCTGCACCCCTGCCTGGTCCAGCTGGAAGTCGCCACAGCCATCCTGCGCCATCAGCCCATGCGGCAAGCGCCGGGCGCGCAGCGTGAAGGTGTCGCTGTCGCGTTGCGCCTGCAGGCTGTAATGGCGGGTGCCGCCGGGCAGCGCCGGGTCGCCCTCGGCGTATTGGCCGGTGCGTACGCGGTGGCGCTCCAGGCGCAGGGCGGCATCGTGCAGCAGGCCAACCACTTCGCTGCGCGCGGCTCGCCGAAGCTGGTCGCTGTAACTGGGGTAGGCAATGGCTGCCAGAATGCCGGTCACGGCCAGGACAATCAACAACTCCATCAGGCTCAAACCTTGCTGCATGTCAGTCTCCTCTCAGTCTCTGTCGCCAGGTGATGCGCTGGACTGTGCCGTCGGCTGCGGCGTAGACCGCCTCCAGTACATGCCTGGATTGGCTTTGCTTGCTGACGGCAGTAATGCGCAATAGGGTGACCGCCTGCCCTTCGGGCACGTGCGCAGCGCGCTGGCTGATGCCCAGGTTCTGTAGCTGGAAATAGCCGGTCGGGGTGGCTTGCCACTGGCCAGCCAGGTCGTGTGGCTGTGGTGGCGGCAGGCAGGCATTGCACGAGGGCGGCGGCGGGCCCCGTTGCAGCTTGTGCACCCCGGCCTGCAAGGCGGCCTCGGCCTCCTCAAATGCGCGCAGGGCATCGCTCAGGTAACCATTCATACGCGTTTCGACCAGCGCGTCGCGCAGCGCCGATGCGATAAGCAGGCCGAGCAGCAGGTTCAGGACCAAGGCCAACAGCAGCACCACACCCCGCTGGCGGCTCATGAAGCCGGTACCGGGTTGCGCAATGCCACGCTCAACGCGTGGTGCTGCTCAAGTTGCAGTGTGGGCTCATACAAGGTCAGCTGAATATCCACACGCTCACCGGCAACCTGCACGATGCGCAGCTCCCGCACGTGCTCGACCAGCGGCTGATTGTTGCCCCGGCGCTTGAAATACAGCCTGCCGCCGCTGTGCGCATAGTGGTGATGGCTGATGGGCACCGCCATCTGTGTGGCGCTAGCCTGTGCCCGGCGGCTCAGCACCTTGACCTCGTCGATACAGTTGGTCAGCAAGGTCCAGTCCGGGTCGCCGGTATGCCCCGGCAACTCAGCGACCATCAGGCTCAAGCTGGACGGCCCCAGCTCCATTGGCCGGGCGAAGCCAGGCGGCACAGCCTGGGCCGGAAAGTCGCCAGGTTTCAGGCGCAAACAGCCAAACATGCCCGCCATGCGAATATCCTGGGCCATGCGCAGCAGCGCCTGGCGCGCCTCCCCTTGCATGCGCAGGGCGGCGCCTTGCAGCCGCCAGGCTTGGTGCACAGAGGCGAACAGCTGGCTGGCCGCCACCAGCACCATCAACCCGATGGTCAGCGCCAGCAGCAACTCAAGCAAACCAGCACCCGTTTGCCGGCGCCTCATCGCCGTGCCCTTTCAAGCTCACTGTGTGCCGCCATTGCCGCCTGCCCATCGCGGCGCGCACTGTCTGTGGCTTGCAAGGCCTGCAGTTGCAGCCCCGCAGCGGCGAACATGCCCACGGCCACGACCACCAACGCCAAAAACACCTCCAGCAGCGTCATGCCCTTTTGCCATGCGTGCATCCCTGCACCTCCTGCGATTTTTCCCGCTATAGCCTTCAACTTGAGCGACTGGACCTCCTGGCCAGCCACCGAGAAGCTATTAGCGAAGCACTTCCTGGGAGGAATGCACGGTGAAGCAACGTGGGGTAACACTGATACAGATGTTGTCGGCCTTGGCTGTGGCGACGTTGCTGACGCAAATCGGCCTACCGGCCTACGCCAGGATGAGCGATGACCTGCAGCGGGCGGCGGTGGCGCGCGACTTGGCCCAGGCACTGCGTAGCGCCCGTAGCCACGCGCTGTTGCAGGGGCAACCGGTGCTGGTGCAGGCGCTGGATGGCAATTGGGGAAATGGTTGGCGTGTAGCCCTGGAGCACAACCGGCAAGTACTGCGTGAGCAGCGCCTGGCCAGGCCGCTGGTAATCGTCGGCAACAGCGACGAACAGTTCAAGTTCAGTGCCCTGGGTGTGCCAATGAAGCTGGGCAACGGCTGGTTCGCCATCACCCTGGAAGTGTGCGAGCGCTCGGCGGCCAGCAGCCGCCACCAAGTGGTGATGGCCTCTTCAGGGAGGGTCAACTTGCTGGCTGAGCACCGCGACAATCAGCGCTGCCCCGGCTAACGCGCTTATCGAGCAGCCTTGCGTCGCGCAAGGCAGCTCGTGCACCTAAGCCCTGGCCGGTCAGATCAGCGAGCGAACCCGCAGCTCTTTGGGCATCGAGAACGTGATGTTCTCTTCCCGCCCATCCAGCTCTTCAGCGCCGGTAGCACCCCAGGCCTTGAGCTGTTCGATCACACCACGCACCAGCACTTCCGGGGCCGACGCACCGGCGGTGATGCCGATACGCGCAGCCTGGTCGAACCAGCCGCGTTGCAGGTCCTCGGCGCCATCGATCAGGTAGGCCGGGGTGCCCATGCGCTCGGCCAGCTCGCGCAGCCGGTTGGAGTTGGAGCTGTTCGGGCTGCCAACCACCAGCACTACGTCACTTTCATCGGCTAGTTGCTTGACGGCGTCCTGGCGGTTTTGCGTGGCGTAGCAAATGTCGTCCTTGCGCGGGCCACCAATGTTCGGGAAGCGCGCACGCAGGGCGTCGATCACACGGCTGGTGTCATCCATCGACAGGGTGGTCTGGGTGACGAAAGCCAGGTGGTCCGGGTCGCGCACCTGCAGTTTGGCCACGTCTTCCTCGTCTTCGACAAGGTAGATGGCGCCACCGTTGCTGGGGTCGTACTGGCCCATGGTGCCTTCGACTTCCGGGTGCCCTTCGTGGCCGATGAGAATGCACTCACGGCCATCGCGGCTGTACTTGGCGACTTCGATATGCACCTTGGTCACCAGTGGGCAAGTGGCATCGAACACTTTCAGGCCACGGCCAGCAGCTTCCTGGCGCACAGCCTGGGAAACACCGTGGGCACTGAAGATGACGATGACATCATCCGGCACCTGGTCCAGCTCCTCGACGAAGACGGCGCCACGGTTGCGCAGGTCTTCGACGACGAACTTGTTGTGCACCACTTCATGGCGCACGTAGATCGGCGGGCCGAAGACTTCCAGCGCGCGGTTGACGATCTCGATCGCCCGGTCGACCCCCGCGCAGAAGCCGCGAGGGTTGGCGAGTTTGATTTGCATGCTCGGCTCCAGGCTTACAGGGCCTTCACCTCGAGGATCTCCACCTCGAAGGTCAGGGTCTTGCCAGCCAGTGGGTGATTGAAGTCGATGGTCACCTGGTCGTCGTCGAACGCTTTGACCACCCCTGGCAGTTCGGCGTTGGCGGCGTCGTTGAAGATGATCAACAGCCCGTCGGACAGCTCCATGCCTTCGAAGTTGGACCGCGGCATGACTTGCACGTTTTGCGGGTTGGGCTGGCCGAAGGCATTTTCTGGCGCAACCTGCAGCGTACGCTTGTCACCGGCCTTGAAGCCGAACAGGGCGTTCTCGAAGCCCGGCAACAGGTTGCCATCGCCTACCTTGAAGGTTGCCGGGGCCTTGTCGAACGTGCTGTCTACGGTGTCGCCGTTTTCCAGGTGCAGCGCGAAGTGCAGGGTGACTTCGGTGTTCTGGCCGATACGGGTGTCAGTCATGGACCGGATCCTCGGACTTCTTGCTCTTGAACATATCCAGCGCCAGCATTACCGCACCAACGGTGATGGCGCTGTCGGCCACGTTGAAAGCCGGGAAGTAGTGGCGGTTCTGCCAGTGCACCAGGATGAAGTCGACCACATGGCCCAGCACGATGCGATCGTACAGGTTGCCGATCGCCCCACCGAGCACCAGCGCCAGCGCCACGGCCAGCCAGGTTTCATTGCGCCCCAGGCGCTTGAGCCACACCACCAGCACTGCGCTGACCACCACGGCGATCAGGGCGAACAACCAGCGCTGCCAGCCGGCGCCGTCGGCCAGGAAGCTGAACGCGGCGCCGGTGTTGTAGGCCAGGGTCCAGCTGAAGTAGTCAGGTATGACGACGATCTGCTGGTACATGGTCAGGGCGTTGTTGAAATACAGCTTGGTGGCCTGGTCGATGACCAGGACCAGCAAGCTCAGCCACAGCCATGCGAGGCGCCCGAAGCGGCCCGCTGCAGGGTTAGGCATAGTGGCGCACCTCACCCGAGCCGGTCAGGTTGTCGACGCAACGGCTGCAGATTTCCGGGTGCTCCGGGTGGCTGCCAACGTCGGCACGGAAGTGCCAGCAACGGCCGCACTTGGCGTGGCCGGACTTGACCACCTGCAGTTTCAGGCCCTCGACTTCGGTGGCAACCGCTTCGGCAGGCGCCTGGGCAAATGGCACCACGCTGGCAGCGGAGGTGATCAGCACAAAGCGCAGCTCGTCGCCCAGCTTGCCCAGGTCGGCGCTCAGGCCCTCATCGGCGTACAGGGTCACTTCAGCCTGCAGGTTGCCGCCGATGACTTTGGCGGTACGCTGGTTTTCCAGCTCCTTGTTGACCGAGGCCTTCACCGCCATGACGCGGTCCCAGTAGCCACGGTCCAGCTCGGTGCCTTCCGGCAGCTCGCTCAGGCCCTGGTACCAGCCATTGAGCATGACCGACTCGTTGCGCTCGCCCGGCAGGTACTGCCAGATTTCGTCGGCGGTGAACGCCAGGATCGGTGCGATCCAGCGCACCAGCGCTTCGCTGATGTGATACAGCGCAGTCTGGCAGGAACGGCGGGCGACACTGTTGGCGCCGGTGGTGTACTGGCGGTCCTTGATGATGTCGAGGTAGAAGCCGCCCAGCTCCTGCACGCAGAAGTTGTGCACCTTGGAGTACACGTTCCAGAAACGGTACTCGCTGTAGTGCTCTTCGAGTTCGCGTTGCAGCAACAAGGTGCGGTCCACGGCCCAGCGGTCCAGCGCCAGCATGTCTTGCGGAGCCAGCAGGTCGCGGGCCGGGTCGAAACCGGACAGGTTCGAGAGCAGGAAGCGTGCGGTATTGCGGATACGCCGGTAGGCGTCGGCGCTGCGCTGCAGGATCTGCTCGGAAACGGCCATTTCACCGGAATAGTCGGTAGCCGAAACCCACAGGCGCAGGATATCGGCGCCCAAGGTGTTGTTGACCTTCTCCGGCTCGATGGTGTTGCCCAGCGACTTGGACATCTTGCGGCCGTTTTCGTCCACGGTGAAGCCGTGGGTCAGCAGCTCGCGGTACGGCGCATGGTTGTCGATGGCGCAACCGGTCAGCAAGGACGAGTGGAACCAGCCGCGGTGCTGGTCGGAGCCTTCCAGGTACAGGTCGGCGCGCGGGCCGGTGGCGTGGCCGATGTTGTGGGAGCCACGCAGCACATGCCAGTGGGTGGTGCCCGAATCGAACCACACGTCGAGGGTGTCGGCGATCTTGTCGTACTGCTCGGCCTCAGCGCCCAGCAGTTCGGCAGCGTCCAGCTTGAACCAGGCTTCGATGCCCTGCTGCTCGACGCGCTTGGCCACTTCTTCCATCAGTTCGACGGTGCGCGGGTGCAGCTCGCCGGTCTGCTTGTGCAGGAAGAACGGAATCGGTACGCCCCAGTTGCGCTGACGCGAAATGCACCAGTCTGGGCGGTTGGCGATCATCGCGTGCAGGCGTGCCTGGCCCCAGGCCGGAACGAACTTGGTTTGCTCGATGGCTTTCAGCGCGCGCTCACGCAGCGGCTCGCCGGTAGTCGGCTGCTTGTCCATACCCACGAACCACTGCGCGGTAGCGCGGTAGATCAGTGGGGTTTTATGGCGCCAGCAGTGCATATAGCTGTGGCTGATGGTTTCGGTGTGCATCAGCGCACCGACTTCACCGAGTTTCTCGACGATGGCCGGGTTGGCCTTCCAGATGAACTGGCCGCCGAAGAATGGCAGCGACTCGACATACACACCGTTGCTCTGCACCGGGGTAAGGATGTCATCGTTGACCATGCCGTAACGCTTGCAGGTGACGAAGTCGTCTTCACCGTAGGCTGGCGCGGAGTGCACCACCCCGGTACCGGCGCCCAGCTCGACGTAGTCGGCCAGGTACACCGGCGACAGGCGGTCGTAGAGCGGGTGACGGAAGTTGACCAGCTCCAGCGCCGCGCCTTGGGCGGTAGCGATGACCGAGCCTTCCAGGTTGTAACGCTTGAGGCACGACTCGACCAGTTCTTCAGCCAGCACCAGCAGGCGCTCACCGGTGTCGACCAGGGCGTAGGTGAACTCGGGATGGATGTTCAACGCCTGGTTGGCTGGAATGGTCCACGGGGTGGTGGTCCAGATCACGATGGCGGCAGGCTTGGCCAGCGACGCCAGGCCGAAGGCGGCAGCCAGCTTGGCTTCGTCGGCAACCGGGAAGGCCACGTCGATGGTCTGGGATTTTTTATCGGCGTACTCGACTTCCGCCTCAGCCAGCGCCGAACCGCAGTCGAAGCACCAGTTCACCGGTTTCAGGCCCTTGAACACGAAACCTTGCTTGACCATTTCGGCCAGGGCACGGATTTCACCCGCCTCGTTGGCGAAGTTCATGGTCTTGTACGGGTTGTCCCAGTCACCCAGCACGCCCAGGCGAATGAACTCGGTCTTCTGCCCTTCGATCTGCTCGGCAGCATACTCGCGGCACAGCTCGCGGGTGCGGTCGGCCGACAGGTGCTTGCCGTGGGTAACCTCGACCTTGTGCTCGATCGGCAGGCCATGGCAGTCCCAACCCGGCACGTACGGCGCGTCGAAACCGGCCAGGGTCTTGGAACGGACGATCATGTCCTTGAGGATTTTGTTCAGCGCATGACCGATGTGAATCTTGCCGTTGGCATAGGGCGGGCCGTCGTGCAGGACGAACTTTGGACGATCCTTGCCAATTTCGCGCAGCTTCTGGTACAGGCCAATGCTGTCCCAGCGCTGCAGGATCTGCGGTTCGCGCTGAGGCAGGCCGGCCTTCATGGGGAAGGCGGTGTCCGGAAGGTTAAGCGTGGCTTTGTAGTCGGTCATTTCAGGCTCTTCGTTAGCGGTTGAGCGTGCCAATGTGCACGTGCGGCGGCGATATCCGCATCGATCGCCGACTTCAGCGCCTCCAGGGAGGCGAATCGCTGCTCTTCACGCAGCTTGTGGTGGAACTCCACCGTAAGGCGCCGGCCGTAAAGGTCGCCGGCATAGTCCAGCAGATGAATTTCCAGGTGCGGGCGCCCATCACCGGCAACGGTGGGGCGCACGCCAATGTTGCCGACACCCGGCCAGGCCTTGCCGTCGATTTCGATGCTGGCCAGGTAGACCCCGGACAGCGGTACGCGGCGGCGCTTGAGCTGGATGTTGGCAGTGGGCGTGCCAAGCTGGCGAGCCAGCTTCTGGCCGTGCAACACACGGCCGGTAATGCGGTACGGGCGGCCCAGCAGGTGCTCGGCCAGCTCGAAGTTGCCGTCGGCCAAGGCCTGGCGCACTTCGGTGCTGCTGACCCGCAGGCCGTCCTGAATCACGGTGTTGGCAGCTTCGACGGTAAAGCCATATTGCTTGCCGGCCTCGACCAGGAAGGCGAAGTCGCCGGCGCGGTCGCAGCCAAAGCGGAAATCGTCGCCCACTTCGAGGTGCCGCACGCCCAGGCCATCGACCAGGATGGTCTTGACGAACGCACCGGCGCCGAGCTTGCTCAGGCGCTGGTTGAAGGCCAGGCACAGCACCCGGTCGATGCCTTCGGCGGCCAGCAGCTCGAGCTTGTCGCGCAGGCGGGCCAGGCGCGCAGGTGCGGTATCGGGCGCGAAGTACTCGCGCGGTTGCGGTTCGAAGACCACCACGCAGGTCGGCAGGCCCAAGGCCTGGCCGCGCTCGCGCAGGCGCGCCAGGATTGCCTGGTGGCCACGGTGAACCCCGTCGAAGTTGCCAATGGTGGCGACACAGCCCCGGTGCTCGGGGCGCAGGTTGTGAAGACCTCGAACCAGCTGCATAACGCGCTTCTTGCTCATAAAGTGGCCGATTATAACCACACCCGGGCGCCGGTGACAGGCAGCAGCGCCCAGGGGCGGCGTGGAATGCGAAAAACCGACGCCTGACCCGCAGGTAGCCCTAGTGCAAGGCCTTGCGAGCGAAATGCCGGGGGCGGAAACCGCACAGGAACAAACAGCCGAAATAGGTCACGACCCCCGCCACGATCAGCACGCCGAGGCGCATGAAGCGCTGCAGCATGATGCCCTGCTCCCAGGCCGGCATGTAGTGCATGCCCACCAGCAGCACTGCCGACATCAGCGCCACGGCCAGCACCAGCTTGGCCAGGAACATCGCCCAGCCCGGCTGCGGCTCGAACAGGCGCTGACTGCGCAGCTTCCAGAACAGCAAACCGGCATTCAGGCAGGCACCCAGGCTGATGGCCAAGGCCAGCCCGGCATGCGCCAGCGGGCCGACCAGGGCCAGGTTGAACAGCTGGGTGCAGACCAGGGTAAAGACCGCGATCTTCACCGGCGTGCGGATATTCTGCTGCGCATAAAAGCCGGGTGCCAGTACCTTGACCAGAATGATCGCCAGCAAGCCCACCGAGTAGGCCATCAACGCCCGCTGGGTCATGGCGGCATCGAACGCGCTGAACTTGCCATACTGAAACAGCGCCACGGTCAGCGGCTCGGCCAGAATGGCCAGTGCCAGGGTGCACGGCAACACCAGCAGGAAGCACAGGCGCAAGCCCCAGTCGAGGATCCGCGAATACTCCTCGCGGTCCTTGTTGGCGTAGGTTTTGGCCAGGGTCGGCAGCAGGATGGTACCCAAGGCCACGCCCAGCACGCCGGAAGGCAGCTCCATCAGGCGGTCGGCGTAATACATCCAGGATACCGAGCCAGCCACCAGGAACGAGGCGAAGATGGTGTTGATGATCAGCGAGATCTGGCTCACCGACACCCCTAGAATGGCCGGCAGCATCTGCTTGAGCACCCGCCACACGCCGGTATCGCGCAGGTTCAGGCGGGGCAGCACGAGCATGCCGATCTTCTTCAGCGCCGGCAACTGGTACAACAGTTGCGCCAGGCCACCGGCCAGTACGCCCCAGGCCAGGGCCATGATCGGCGGGTTGAAGTACGGCGTGAGCAGCACCGCGAAGGCGATCATCGCCACGTTGAGCAAGGTCGGGGTAAAGGCCGGTACCGAGAAACGGTTCCAGGTATTGAGGATCGCCCCGGCCAGGGACGACAGGGAGATCAGCAATATATAAGGAAAGGTCACCCGCAACAGGGCAGTGGTCAGTTCGTACTTTTCCGTGCTGTCGACAAACCCCGGGGCCGTGGCCCACACCACCCAGGGTGCCGCCAGG
The DNA here is from genome assembly GCF_003205245.1 of Pseudomonas sp. MB-090624. NCBI lineage: Bacteria > Pseudomonadati > Pseudomonadota > Gammaproteobacteria > Pseudomonadales > Pseudomonadaceae > Pseudomonas > Pseudomonas sp. MB-090624. The sequence continues at coordinate 53,596 of NZ_QJRK01000044.1, forward strand.
ATGCCGATGGCGGTCACCAGCGCCAGGACCAGGGTGAGCAAACCGGTGATATAGGCAACGAAAGTGCGGGTCGCCTCCTCGCCTTGCTGCGTCTTGTATTCGGCCAGGATCGGCACGAAGGCCTGGGAGAATGCACCTTCGGCGAAAATGCGCCGCAGCAGGTTGGGCAACTTGAAAGCGATGAAGAAAGCGTCGGTGGCAATGCCGGCACCGAAGATACGCGCCAGAATGGTGTCGCGAATGAAGCCCAGCACCCGCGAAATCATGGTGATCGAGCTTACTGCAGCCAGGGATTTGAGCAGGTTCATCGAAAAGATTCACGCCATTGACAGAGGACGCTGCCAGACAGCATCCGAATGTGCGATACTCCCGCGCCTTCGCAGGGGAGCCAAAAATTCCCGAGTGTACAGGTCGCGCAGCAGAAAGGAATCTTTCCCGCTTGTTGGCGCACCGCTCGGCGGAACCTTGCAGGTGGCCTTGACATCCGCTCGACTGATCGGCATGATTCGCGGCCTATTTTGTTTGCTATTTACCTAAAGTCTTTCGAGGAGCTCGACGGTGGCCAACACACCTTCCGCCAAGAAACGTGCAAAACAGGCTGAGAAGCGTCGCAGCCACAACGCCAGCCTGCGTTCCATGGTCCGCACCTACATCAAGAATGTAGTTAAAGCCATTGACGCAAAAGACGCTGAAAAAGCACAAGCCGCTTATGTTCTGGCTGTACCTGTAATCGACCGCATGGCCGACAAAGGTATCATCCACAAGAACAAGGCTGCTCGTCACAAAGGCCGTCTGAATGGCCACATCAAGGCGCTGAAAGAAGCTGCAGCTGCCTAAGCGACGTTAAAGTCGAAAAGCCGACCCTAGGGTCGGCTTTTTGTTGCCTGCGATTTGGGCATGCGCCAAGGTGTAACCGCAATTTTGCAGGAGCGGCCTTGGTCGCCACCGGGCTGCAAAGCAGCCCCAGTGACTGTGTTTGCCTGCTGTTACTTGCCTAGCTGAATCTTCGGCGCCCATTGCAGCCACTCGTCCTCGGCCTTGTCGAACAAGGCGAAGGTCTGCTGCGGCCTGGCCGGGTTGCCCATCCGCTCGCCGTCCGGCGTCGCGAAGGCGATGCCACCATCGATCACGGTTTCCAGCGACTCGGTGCGCACGGTCGCGCCTTTGAACAGCCCCCAGTCGAAGCCGAAGCCGCTGGTGTTCCAGAAGCGGCTGCCACTGCGCACCAGCGCGGCATAACGCGGCTCGATCAGGATATGGATCAGCACGCGGTCAGCACTCTGCCCAAGCTCGAAGCCTGTCACCTTACCCACCGCTACCTCGCGGTAAGTAACCGGCACCCCGGGCTTGATCGAGCCACGGCGTGGTGCACTGAGGGTCAACGGCAGGCCGACCTCTGGCCCTGCCACCTGCGGCGCCTCGGGCAGTGCAATGAAGTCACTTTGCGGCCCGCGGTCTTTGGTAGCCGGCTGCACTTCCAGGTACTGGCCGGTCACCAGGGTATCCAGGTTCTCAGTGCGCACCAGGCCAAACGCAGGTTTGACTACCCAGAACTGCGTCCCGGCCCGGGCGATGCGATTCGCCGCTTCGGTGATACGCGCCCGCAGCAGCACCGCCTGCAGGTCATTGGTCAAGTCGACGCTCTCGATGCTGCCCACATCCAGGCCCCGGAAGCGAATCGCTGTGCCTGGCTTCAGGCCATCCGCGCGGTCGACACGGATGGTGATCAAGGTGCCCGCACGGTTCACCGCCTCTTGGCTCTCGTGCAGCCGGAAGCGCGGAATGTGCCGCTTCAGCGGAACATCCGCACGCGGCGTGTCGAAGGCAATGCCACCGGCCATCAGCGTTTGCAGCGACTCGCTCTTCACCTTGATGCCCGACAAACCGCCAGTCAGGGTAATACCGCTGGCGTTCCAGAAGCGCGACGAACCGTTGACCAGTTTTTCGTATTCTTTCTCGATGTGCACACCAATGAGGATGCGGTTACTGTTGCGGGCGAACTGATAGCTTTGCACGCTCCCCACTTTGACCTGGCGATACATCACCGGGCTGCCGACCTCCAGCGAACCGAGGGTGTCGGCGAACAGCACCATGTGCAGGCCAGGCGCCTTGAGGTCCAGCGGCGGCGCCTTGGCACGCGCCTCGAACTCGCGCTCTGGCCGCGCGCCCTTTTCGCCGGGGCGAATGGCGATGTAGTTACCTTTTACCAGCGCCTCCAGCCCCGTGATACCCGCCAGGGAAATCGAAGGCTTGACCACCCAGAACTGGGTCCCTTCCACCAGGTAGTCCTCGGTGAGCGGGTCCAGTGTCAGCTCGGCCGAAGCGCTGGCCAGGTTGTCTTCCATCTTCAGCGTTTTCAGCGAGCCAACCTGGATGCCTTTGTACATGACCGGGGTACGGCCCGCCTGCAGGCCTTCGTAATCGGTGAGCTTGACCTTGACCCGGATCCCCGCCTGAGCTGCATCGAAGTCTTCATACAGACGGAACGGCAGGCTGGGGTCGGTAGGCGGGCTGTCCTTGCGATATTCCGGGGTTGCAAAGGCGATACCTCCGGCAACGATGCTCGACAGCGACTCGCTACGCACTTTTACACCCGAAAGCGAAGCGTCGATGCTTACCCCGCTGGCATTCCAGAAGCGCGTGTGTTTGCGCACCAGGCTGGCGTAAGCCGGCTCGATGAATACTTTGACCTCCACCGTGCTCTGGTCTTCGGACAGGCGATAACTCTTCACCCGGCCGACCTGGATCTGTTTATAGAACACTGGGCTGTCACGGTTGAGCGAACCTAGCCGTTCAGCCTTGAGTACAAGATGCAGGCCAGGTTCGCTGTCCGACAGTGGCGGCGCCACCTTCAGCGCGGTAAAGCGCTTGGTAGGCTCACCTTCGCCCGGGCTGACTGCGATGTAGTTACCAGACACCAGGGTCTCCAGGCCTGAAATGCCCGCCAGGGTGACACTGGGCTTCACCAGCCAGAAGCGCGTCCCCTTGGTCAGATGCGGCTCGGCATCCTTGTTCATTTCGATCGTGGCGATAACACCCTGGTTCTCACCCTCGGCATCGAGCACCAGGCTCTTGACCTTGCCAACCGGCATCCCTTTGTAGATCACCTCGGTCTTGTTGGCGACGATCCCGTCGCCCGACTCGAAGCGCACTTCAATCTCCACACCGGCCTGGCGGTAAGCCTGCCAAGCGAGCCAACCACCGATCATCAAGGCGATCAAAGGCAAGATCCAGATGGCCGACCAGTTCGAGGCTGGGCGGGTTTTAGCCGTTGGCAGGTCACTCATGGTCGTCATCCGACTCCGTGTTATCCCAAATCAGTCGGGGATCGAAAGTTAAAGCAGCAAACATTGTCAGGATCACCACAGTTGCGAAGGCGACGGCGCCCAAATTGGCTTCGACACTGGCTATTCGGCCGAAATTCACCACTGCCACGAGAATGGCAATGACGAAGATATCCAGCATGGACCAGCGCCCGATGAATTCGATGAAGCGGTACATGAATATCCGTTGCCGGGCCGAAAGCGGCTGCCGCCGTTGTACGGAGTACAGCAGCAAACCGATGCCTACCAGCTTGAAGGTCGGCACCAGGATGCTGGCAATGAACACCACTGCAGCGATCGGCACCATGCCGTGCTTGAGCAAGGTAATGACCCCGGACATGATCGTGTCCGGGCTGCCTTGGCCGAGGGTACTCACGGTCATGATGGGCAACACGTTGGCCGGAATGTACAGAATCGACGCGGCAATCAGCAGCGCCCAGGTGCGCACGATGCTGTTCGGACGCCGCGCATGCACTACAGCGCCACAACGTGTGCAGCTTTGCGATTTACTGTCCGGCGCCTGCCGGTTCAGCTCATGGCATTCATTGCAGACCAGAATGCCCGCATCAATCGCCCGCATGCAGGTCCTCCCCCGATAGCGCACTCCAGATCTGGTGCGGTGACATCACCACTTCCAGCCAAACCTGGATCAACAACAGGCTGATAAAACAGAACAACCCCAACCCTACGGTCAATTCAGCCAGGTCGACCAGCTTGACGATGGCCACCAGTACACCCATGAAATAGACCTCGAGCATGCCCCAATCGCGCAAGTGGTGATAGATACGGTAGAACAGCAGGCCCAAACCGCGCCCCACGTTCAGGCGAATACTCAGCAATACAGCCAGTTGGCACAGCAACTTGGTTAGTGGAATAGCCATGCTGCAAAGGAAAACCACCACCGCCACGCCACGCATTTCCGAGTTGTACAGGCCTAGCACACCACTCCAGACAGTATCGTCAGACGTTTGGCCAAGCAGGTGCAGCTGCATGATGGGCAGAAAATTGGCTGGCACGAACAGCAACAAGGCCGTCAGTACCAGGGCTAGGCTGCGATTGACCACATTGTGCCGGTGAGCATACAGCTCGTAACCGCAGCGCGGGCAGAGGGCCTTTTCACCATGTTGCAGCACGGGCTTGCGCAGCAGCAGGTCGCATTCGTGGCAGGCCACGAGCTCTTCCAGCGGCAACCGGGCCAGCGATTCAGGTTCAACGGGATTGGACATAGAGTGCTTCTGAATAGGTGCGTGGGCCTATTCTAGTGTTCTGGCTCGAATTGTGGGAGCCGGCGTGCCGGTGAAGCGCACCGCGCGGTGAATGGCACCGGCTGCGCCGGTGTTCGCGGGCACGCCCGCTCCCACAGTGATGGTGCCGGGGATTATTTTTGGCCCACAAAGACAAAACCCCTACCTGCATGTGCAGATAGGGGTTTTGCGAAATGAATCTTGACGATGACCTACTCTCACATGGGGAAACCCCACACTACCATCGGCGATGCATCGTTTCACTGCTGAGTT